>CAJXRL010000265.1 GCA_913059105.1 uncultured Flavobacteriales bacterium | reverse complement strand
GAGATTTCTGCCTGTCTCGTGGGCTCGGAGATGTGTATAAGAGACAGGTACAGGAGATTTTACTGATGAGCTAACAGATCGTTTAATTGAGCTAAATAATTGTCAGTTTAGAAATAGAGATCAATTTAAAAACTTGCAAAGAAGAGCTGCATTTTTAATTGCAGAATGTTTCCAGAATATAGTTCGGCACAGTGATCTCTCTAGTATAGATAGCTATTTCCACATTAATCACAATTTTGGAGTATTTAACCTAATATCTGGAAATACAATTAAAAAAGAAATTGTACCTATATTAAAAGGTCAGCTTGATCAATTAAATAAACTTAATTCTAGTGAGTTAAGGGAATCTTTTCGAAAAACGTTAGAAAGTGGTAATTTCTCAATTAAAGGCGGTGCGGGTCTTGGATTAATTGAAATGGCAAGAAAAACAAAAAATAAACTAAATTTTAGGTTTCCTGAGCTAGATGACATGAAATCATACTTCTATTTTCAGCTCGCTTTGCATGCAAGTGAAATTACCACAAAACCAGAGATTGGCATTATTGATAAAGATATTCTTCTCAGAGAAAGGATGCACAAAGATGATTTATTCTTAGTCTATCAAGGAATTATTTCGGCCGAAGTTAATTCAGTTCTATTAAAAATTGTTGAAAGTTCCTTTGTATCTCCTGAACAAAAAGTGGCCTTTTTACAGCTGATGAGTTTCATTGAAAAAGTATCGGTAGAGTTGACTTCTATTGAAATAGAAAATACAATGACATTAATTATTGGAGAAAATGTCAAGGAGTACAACATGTGTGCTAATAGCATAGTTAGTAATGTTCAAGCAAAGAAAATAAATAGAACTATTAAGTTATATAAATCTTTCGATGATGAGTCTCTGATTAAAGAGCATAGCAAATTATTGAAGGATAAAAAACAGGATTCTCGGAATAAATACAATTTATACCTTATTGAATTGTTCATAAATAGCTTTAACTTAGAATTAGACATAAAGCGGCATAGCGATAAACTCTCACTGTTAAGCTTTGTTATGTCTTTTGAAAAAAAAAGTAGCAATTCATTAAATGCCTCAAGCATTCCAATGCAATTCGCTAATCATCAATTAATTGCTGTTTAACCGAAATTCACCTTTAATAATTTGGTAGATAACTCAGTAACAAACACAAATCTGTAAAACTCAAAAAATTCTTAATTTCTAATCAATCGTATTCCACAGATGAGCAGTTGATGCAGCTTTACAAAGGATTTGAAGATTAGAGAGGTGGCTACATACAGATTAGTGATGTCTTAACGTTTTATGCTATTAATGAAGTTACACGTTAATTCAATCTGACAATGAAAGACCTTACAAACATTGTATATAATTAATATGACGCTTGAGCAAACCCATATAATTCTGCCGTTATGTAGGCTTTATTAATTTCATTATTGCCTTTAGTGTCAATGTAAAAATATACTTAGCTATCTTCTTTTATTGAAAGGAATGTTTTCTCGACCATCTTTTTACTATAGCCATTCAATTTTGGATGTGTTGGCATCCATCCCAAAAGAAATCGCGAGAAGTCTGCCCAAGCAAACGAATAGAGATACCTCCACTCCTGCTCTAATGCTACAATGTCTATGGTATTGTTTGAACGTTTTATTGCTTGCATTAAATATTGAAAATAAAATTCCAACAATTCAGTTTCATACAGTTCACACGTATTTTCTGTTAAACAGCTACCCAAAAAATAGGCAACATCTTTCATTCCACAACCACCCCCTACATATTGAAAGTCGACTGCTGCAACAGCATCCATATTTGGAGAAAAACAAAAGTTAGCCACTTTAGCATCACCATGTATTAAGGTTTGATAATTGCAATTTTTTAGTTTTTCAGCAAGATTTTTTGCGTTGTCTTTCAACCAACTGCTTTCCATTGCTAGCAATTCATCAGGTCTTGTTTCCAAATGCCAATACGAGCCTTCATTCCACAGTTGAGTTGGTTTCTGCTTCATAAACTTTCCGTGGAAGTTAGCCAACCATTTCAAACATACTTTTACGTCGTTCACCTCAAGATGAGATCTTCTTAATTCATAACCAGCAGCATCTAAATCTTCTAATACCAGTAGTTTTTCCTGAGCTAACTCACTTGAAAAATAACACAACGGAACTCTGCAGTTCTCATTTGCTTTTATTGCCCAATTGCGATACCACTCCAACTCTACTTCGTATGATTTTACTTTCCGCAAATGTGCTGTATTGCTATTCCAACCTCTAGGATGATTTGACTGCTCTGGAAAACAAATGTGCTTAACAATTACTGTTTCTATCTGGGCACCGGTAAGTCGCCAACGACTTATCGTTCCGTAATCACTCCAAAGGGATTGAATCGTTTCTGATTCAAAAACATCTGTAGCGTTAAAGTATTGAAGCAATTGTGTTTTTACAAAACTATTCACGAATCAAAAGTATTGATATGTTTCAAATGATAGAAGTTTCAGTAATTTAAAAGAAGCCTACTTTTAAGCTATAGAAAACGAAATGATTGAAGAATTATTAACCACCGCGGAACTTGAATGGAAAACGCTTGATTTAAAGCGAGGAGACTATTTAATACGAGCTGGAGAAAAAGAAAAGTATCTCGGCATAGTGGTGAGTGGAGCTTTAAGAGCATTTACACTTAAAGAAGAGGAAGAGTTTACCATTAGGCTGGCATACAAAGATTCAATCATAGCATCTTTACCTGCATTTTTTACAGAAGATGCATCAGATTTAAGTATTCAAGCAATTCGAAAAACAACCATAAAGCGAACTTCAAAAATTGCATTTGAAGAATACTGCAATAAAAATATAGAGCGCTTACAAGTCTATAATCAGTTATTGAAAGAGTTAACGGCAAGTTTTTACGAACGAGAAATAGATTTGCTAACCAGTTCTCCAGTAGAACGAATTAGTAGAATTCAGCATCGAAGCCCGAAAATATTTCAAGAAATTCCGCACCGCTATATCGCTTCATATTTAAGAATGAGTCCAGAGACCTTAAGTCGATTGCTAAAATCTTGATTTCAATCAAGATTTACAATTGAAAAAGGAACAAACTTTGTTTAAAATTAAATCATGAAACAATCAGAATTACTACTTGAGCTCATTTCAACCTCGAAACAACTCAATGCACGAGCGGCTGCAATAAATAAACTTAGTTTATCTGAGTTAAGTAATAGACCCAAAGCAGATGCATGGAATGCCTTAGAATGTTTTGAGCACCTTAATCTATATATAGATATTTACAACAAATTCTTTGAAGAAAGTCTTCAGAACGCTGCTCCAATCGGGGAAGATAAACTAGTAAAAAGCGGATTTTTTGGAAAAAAATTCATCAAAATGATGGAACCTAAAGCAGACGGAATCAAGAAAATAAACACGTTTAAGTCAAAAAATCCAATACACAATAAAATTAATCAAACAGTAATTGATCATTTTATTCTATCCAATAACAATACCTGTCTCTTATACACATCTGACGCTGCCGA
>CAJXRL010000264.1 GCA_913059105.1 uncultured Flavobacteriales bacterium | reverse complement strand
ACACAGAGTAGATCGTCGGCAGCGTCAGATGTGTATAAGAGACAGATATTAAGATTTTCATTGAATACGGAATTCTTTCAGATGAAAAGTTTGCAAAAAAGGCTGAGAAGTTTATGCTGTATAAGAATGTGGATGGAGAATACTTTACTGCAGATGAATACAAAACAAAGATTGAAATAAATCAAACGGATAAAAATTCGAAAGTAGTTTACTTGTATACTTCTGACAAAGATGGTCAGTACAGCTATATTGATGCCGCACAAAGCAAAGGATACGATGTATTGGTAATGGATTCTCCTTTAACCGCGCATTTGGTTGGAAAGTTAGAGCAAGCTGATTCAACTACTACTTTTACAAGAGTAGATGGAGATACGATTGATAAATTGATTCAGAAGGATGAGGAAATCACATCTAAGTTAACGGAAGAAGATCAAAAAGTTTTGAAGCCAGTTATAGAGGAGGTTGTAAGCAAAGATACATTCACTGTGAACTTTGTTAGCCTTAGCGAAACTGATTCTCCAATGACCGTTACGCAAGCTGAATTCATGAGAAGAATGAAGGATATGAGTGCCATGGGCGGTGGCGGAATGATGGGCATGGGTAACATGCCTGACATGTATAACCTGTCAGTAAATTCTAATCACCCATTGATTAGTAAAATCTTAGCTGAAAAAGATGAAGCAAAGAGAAAGGATATGGCAAAGCAAGCTGCTGATTTGGCTTTATTGTCTCAAAACTTATTGAAAGGTGAAGAGTTAAGTAAATTCATCAAAAGAAGCGTTTCACTAATCTAGCAGATAGTAAGGCTATCCAAGTGAAGTAACTTTAATAAAATCCTCAATTTTTAATCTAGTTGCTAGATTTAAGATTGAGGATTTTTTATACCTTTCGACAAACAATTCAACCATTCATAAAATTTGAATTTGAAATAGTTTATTTGTACTTAACTTAACAAGAAACACGATGAAAATGAAAAAACTTAAATACATAATTATTGCTTTTTTTGCAGTTGCCACATTAAGCTCTTGTGGTTATAATGATATGGTTGCAAAACAAGAGAACGTAGGAGGACAATGGGCACAAGTTGAAACTTCTTACCAGCGGAGAGCTGATTTAATTCCAAATTTAGTGTCTACCGTTAAGGGATATGCTGACTTTGAAAAATCAACTTTTGTAGAGGTAACTGAAGCTCGTTCAAAGGCTACTTCTTTGAATATTAATGTAGACGATTTGACACCTGAGAATATGGCCAAGTTTCAGGCAGCACAGAGTCAATTGAGCGGTTCTTTATCAAGATTGATGGCAACTTTTGAACGCTATCCTGATTTAAAGGCAAATCAGAATTTTTTACAATTACAAGCTCAATTGGAAGGTACCGAAAATCGTATTTCTGTTGAAAGAAGGAAGTTCAATGATGTAACCAAAGATTACAACACATTTATCAAACAATTTCCTAGAAATATTTACGCAGGCTGGTTCGATTTTGAGAAAAAAGGATATTTTGAAGCAGATGCAGGAAGCGAAAAAGCACCAAAAGTAGAATTTTAAGATGGCAAAAGATATATTTACAGAGGCTGATCAACAGCAAATTAGAGAAGCAATTCAAGAAGCAGAACTAAGTACTTCTGGTGAGGTTAAAATTCACATTGAACGCAAGCTGAAAGAAAATGTGATGGACAGAGCGTCGCATGTTTTCGAGCAATTGGATTTACATGAAACCAAACTTCGTAATGGAGTATTAATTTATTTAGCGATTGAATCGAAAGAGTTTGCAATTTTGGGAGATGTGGGAATCAACCAGAAGGTACCTGAAGGATTTTGGGATTCAACCTCCATAAAAATGTTAGAATTGTTTAAGAATGGAGATTTTGTAGGGGGGTTAATCGCTGGAACCAAGGAGGCAGGGTTACAATTAAAAGCGCATTTCCCTTACCAAAAAGGAGATATTAATGAATTGTCAGATGATATTTCATTTGGAAAAAATTAAGATGATGAAAAAAACACTTATTGCAATTCTTTTTGTTTTTGCGTCCATTTGTACGTTATCCGCTCAAGATTGTATTCCTTCTAAGCAGAATCCGCCTAAATTGGTGAATGATTTTGCAAATGCCCTTTCTCCAGGTTTTGAAGCTCAATTGGAGCGTTACTTAATCGGTTTTAACGATACAACTTCCACTCAAATAGCATTGGTAACTGTAAATGACTTGTGTGGAGAGGAGGCTTCTTTTTTCGCTTTTGAATTAGGGGAAAAATGGGGCGTAGGCGATAAGGATTTTGACAATGGAATAGTTGTTTTGTACAAACCAAAACAAACGAATTCAAAAGGACAAGTTTTTATAGCAACAGGTTATGGGCTTGAAGGAATTTTGCCAGATGCAACAACAAAAATGATTGTTGAAAATGAAATGATTCCTGATTTTAAGAATGGTCGAATTGAGCGTGGTTTATTACAGGGAATTCAAACCATAGTTGAAATAACTGGAGGAGAATACTCGGCTAATAACTACAATTCAAAAGGTAGAGGAGGCAAGAAAGGCTCGGCTCTTCCAGTGCTTTTTATCTTCATTTTTATCATCATTATGTTTTTTGGAACATTCTCAAGAGCTAAAGGCTATGCTTCGCGAAATAACACCTCACTTTGGATGGCATTGATGTTAATGGGTTCAGCAAGTAATCGGCATTCAGGTTCTTTTGGGAATTTTAGTGGTGGCCGAGGTGGATTTGGCGGCGGAAGCGGTGGCGGATTCGGTGGATTCGGCGGAGGGTCATTTGGAGGCGGAGGAGCTGGCGGCAGCTGGTAAGAAAGTTGCGAATATAGTATATAGGAATTTCGATGAATGACCTAAAATAATGAAGCTTCAAATCGTTTTCTGATTCAAAATGTGCTTATTTTACTTTGGTTTAGGAAGTTATGGTTGTTTCTTGATGGATAATAATTAATAAAAGTGGCTTTAGAAATACAAATAATTTTAATTGCCCTTTTCGCAATTTGGCTGATTTCAATACTAAATAGCATCTATTTTTTTTCTACAAATGTTTCTGATTCCTTAGATGTAGCATTTCATAATAAATCCAAGTCTTTTGGTGAGGCACGAAATGATTTAACAATTCTAGAGAATTTTAAGAAAAAAGAGTTCAACTCAGCCAGAGGGAAAGTTGATTTTTACGAAGAAAATTGTCGCTTAACCAAACGCAAATACATTTACTATGCAGATAAAATCGAACTGGGTTTTATAAAACTGTTTTTAGGAAAATCCTTATCTAAAAGAGATGTATTCAATAAGCTTGATTTACCGGTAAAAATTCATTTTATTTTCATTCTATCTTTTTGCGGATTAATTGGTCTGGGGTTATTATCGTTATTAATATTTATAGCGATTAGACATCCTAGTTTTTGGCTAATTGGAACATTCTCACTGTCTATAGTCATATTTGTTAGGTTTTATATCTATGTTGTTTCAATTAACTGTGCATGCTATTATGGCCTGTCTCTTATACACATCTCCGAGCCCACGAGACAGGCAGAAATCT
>CAJXRL010000263.1 GCA_913059105.1 uncultured Flavobacteriales bacterium | reverse complement strand
TACACAGAGTAGATCGTCGGCAGCGTCAGATGTGTATAAGAGACAGGGGGTAGTTGGTTTGAAATAACAGGATTGAATTTAATTTTTACAGCATTTAGAGAAATACAGTTAGATTCAAATTTATTAAAAGGAATTACTAAAACAGCTTCCGGTCCTTACGAGTTAATTTCAGTGGATAGTACTCACTATGAGAAGAAGCCTGCTGTGGATAGGGGAAAGTAGTTCAGTTCCGACGGGTTTGTAACTCCTGAGCATAATAAAGAAAATGTAAAGCCTCAGAGAGATTAGGGTTTTTTAATTACAAGGCATTTAGTTTAACAGCTTTGATTAGATTATCAAGAGCGTAAAAGATGTGGTTTTTATCTTGTTCGGGCAGAGCTTCAATGTCGTTTAATCTTTTAAGTGTTTTCTTATTTAGAACATTAGTTTCTTCTTCTCCAACCAAATAATCCAAAGAAACTTTTACGGTGTTTGCTAGCTTCTTGGCAGTATCAAAAGAGGGTTTCATTTCCAATAGAAATAAGAGAGTAGCTGACTTATAGATTGAGTATTCTTTTAAAATGAGTTCCAAAATCATTGTAATCAAACTTTAATCACATTACGTCCCTGTGTAATATATAACCTTATCCATGAAGAATAATGCCCTATCCATGAAAACTTACAAGAATTGACAATCGAAATATATAGCTTTGTCAGTTAACTAAAGTTTAAGACATTTAAGGGGTGGGAATAAAGATTGAACAAGTTAAAAAAAGTAATTTTTCGCAGGGCGATAAAGCGAAAGGGAAGGAGGCAAAAAGCTTTCTAGACTTGTTGAATACTGATTTGTCCATTTCTAAAGGACTTTCAGATAAAAAGAAATTTCGGTTTTACAAAGATTTGAGTTTGTTGATTTCTGCCGGAATTGACGTTCGCATGAGTTTAGAACTGGCTGTTGAAGGAGAAAAGAACACTAAGACCAAAAAAGTATTTGAACAAGTGTCAAACAACATCATTAATGGGAAAACCTTTTCTGAGGCATTAAGAGAGACGGGAAAATTCTCAGAATACGAGTTTTATAGCATTAAGATAGGTGAGGAGAGTGGGACGATAATTACAATACTTGAAGATTTAGCGACGTATTACGAAGGAAGAATAGACTTTAAACGAAAAATGGTAAGTGCATTTTCTTACCCAGTAATTGTTTTGGTTACGGCACTGTTAGCAGTTGTATTTATGCTCAGTTTTATTGTTCCCATTTTTGAAGATGCCTTCAAACGTTTTGGAGGCGAATTACCTTACTTAACTCGTAAGGTGCTTGACTTATCTGAGTTTATGCAAGCAAATGGGGCTACTTTGTTTTTCGTAATAGTTGTAGCAGTAATAGTATTGTTTAGTCAACGTAAAAAGGAGTGGTTCCGAAAGTATTTAAGTATTGTAATGCTAAAAACGCCCATTTTAGGAAACATTACTCAGAAAACTTATTTGGCTCGTTTTTGTCATTCCATGAGTTTGCTTATTCGAGTAAATAACCCTTTGGTAGGTTCTATGGGTTTAGTCCGAAAAATGGTTCAGTTTTATCCCTTAGAAACAGCTTTAGTTCAAATGGAAGAAGATATTTTGAAAGGTTCTCTTCTTTGCGATGCCATGGCGAAGCATGCTATTTTCCCGAAACGAATGGTTTCTTTAGTTAGAGTGGCAGAGGAAGTAAACAAATTAGCTACCGTTTTTGAACAGATACAAATTCAATATGAGGGCGAGACAGAAAATAGCTCAAAAACGATAGGGAGTTTGTTAGAGCCATTCTTAATTATTTTCATTGGCTTCTTTGTTGGAATAATTTTGATCGCCATGTATTTGCCTCTATTTGAAATGGGTTCGGGAATTCAATAATGATGCATTAATTGCGAAAGATATTAACTAAATTTACTACCCTTAAAAAATTGACTATGAAACTTAAAGCCTTTACAATTACCGAACTTTTAGTTGTTCTAATAATTGTTGGAATTTTAATTTTATTGGCACTTCCAAAACTGATGCCTTTAATTTCAAGAGCAAAAAGTACTGAAGCCCAACTACAGCTAAAGCACATTTATACTTTGCAGAAGACTTACTTCTATATGAATTCAAAATATTCTACAGATTTTAATGCTATAGATTTTGAACATGCTGATTTAGTGAGCGAAGGAGGTACAGGGAATTATAAAATTGAAATACAAGAAGCTACAAATAACAAATTCAAAGTAACGGCAACTGCAGTAACCGATTTTGATGGAGATGGAATTTTCAATATTTGGGAAATAGATCAAGATCAGAAACTAAAAGAGGTAACTAAGGATTAATGTCTTTATTATACTACACCTTTTTTGGAGTTGCTCTCGTTTTCATTACCTACCAAGATTTTAAATTACGTGAAATTTCTTGGTGGACTTTACCGTTGGTTCTGTTATTTTCTTTTCTTTCGACAGAACTTGCGTTTTCAGATTTAGTAGAACCTACTTTATTAAACCTTGCCTTTGTGGGCATTAACTTGATTGCAATTACCGGTTACTTTTCATTAAAAAATAAGAAGTTGGTAAACATTATAAATACTCAATTGGGAATTGGCGATGTACTGTTTTTTGCGATGACCTGTTTCATATTTGGTGTCCCAAGTTTTGTGCTGTTTTTTGTTTCAAGTTTAATATTAAGCGTTTTGTATGTCCTTTTATTCCAAAGGAAAGATACAACTTCAACAATTCCACTAGCAGGTATAATGGCGGCCTACCTTTTTGTATTATCTGCTGTAGACCGGTTTACATCTATCAAGTTTGTCCGAAATGATGAATGGTTAAACTCTTTACTATCATGATAGATAATCAAGGACATATCGAAGTAGCAGTTGAAGATTTACAATATATTACAACTGAACAGGCTTGGCATTACCGTATTATTCCAAAGCAAGTTGAACTCAAAATCGCTACTTTCTACATTGATAACAATCAAGATATAGCATCCTGTTCCGATGAACTGGAAATGTTATTGGGCAAAACGGTGCAACTTGAGCCTTTAGAAAAAGAAATTATTCAACAAACATTAAGCAGACTCTATCGAAATAATTCGAAGAAGAAAACGAATAGTGTTTTAAGCTATTCGAACGAAGATTTTGTTTTAGAGCTAATTGTAGAAGCAGATGAGTTAGATTGTAGTGATATTCATATTGAAACATATGAAGATAAGTGCAGAGTTCGATTACGAATTGATGGGAAACTTATTGAGAAGTACATTATAAATAAAGAGGAATACCCTGCCATTATCAATAAATTAAAAATTCGTGCAAATCTTGATATTGCGGAAAAGCGTTTGCCGCAAGATGGTAGAATTTCTTTTGCAGAAAATGGGAAGAATTTTGACATTCGGGTTTCTGTATTGCCAACACTTCATGGAGAGAAGATAGTTTTGCGTTTACTGAGTAGAGATGCCAATGAAATAAGCATCGATGCATTAGGGTTTAGTGAAGTGCAGCTTCGGAATTACATGGAGGGAGTGAAAAAAGGGCATGGTATTGTATCTGTCTCTTATACACATCTGACGCTGCCGACGATCTACTCTGTGTA
>CAJXRL010000262.1 GCA_913059105.1 uncultured Flavobacteriales bacterium | reverse complement strand
GAGATTTCTGCCTGTCTCGTGGGCTCGGAGATGTGTATAAGAGACAGCAACTGGACCATCTGTGTTTCCTGCCGAACTTCCTGCAAGTAATCGTGTGCTATCCAAATAATTTGGATTGATCTCATACACTTGATTAGACTGAAAGGTGGTTCCATACAATAGTCCATGAGCTTCGGTAATGAAGCCCAAACTTGTATTCAATGGACCGGGAACAGTAGCGATGTATTTTAAAGAATCGAATTTCCAAAGGTGAATTTTCCTATCCGTAAAGTTTCCAATATATAAACCACTATCTGCTCCATACACCAAGCCAACGGGTCCATTCATTGGAAATCCAAAAAGAAACCGCCGTATCAACGTACCATCTGGGGCAATTTTTCGCACCCCATGTCCTGAATATTGGGTAACAATCATAGTATCCGAATCAAATTCCTTTATGATTCCAGAAGGGCTATTGATATTTGTAAAATGCATGGTATTGCCCGCGGAATCTACCTTGTAAACTCGATTCCCGATATTGTCAACGATGTATAAATTTCCTTGAGAGTCAAAGGCGAGCCCATTTGGAGTATTCAATCCAGATTTAAAAACAGTAGAGACACCAGAAGGAGTTATTTTGTAAACATTACTTCCCATATAATGCGATCCGTAAATATTGCCATACTTATCTTGGACAATTCCATCGTCCACTTGTATTGTTGCGGAATTGAAAATAGTGGATACTTGTTGCGCTTGTAGCGGAACAAATGTGGCATAAGTCAAAAGAAGCAGTACTATTTTTTTCATAGTTGGTTGGGTCAAATATACAATGCTAGAGGTTGTTTCTTACCTAAACGTCCCCTGCAGAAAAAATAATTATCTGTAGGAACTCCGCTCCATAGATTGCAACTTATCGGCAAATTGGCATCAGGATAATTTCGCATGGTTGATAAACTGGAGTACCAATTCCAATCACAAATCAATTGAAAATAGATAAATTTCGCAGTGCTACTCATTCATTGCTTATGTATAACTGGGGTAGTTCTCACATTCTGGAAAGATCATTCAATTTAATTAAGGTAAAAATAGCTCCTATCCTACCTATTTACTCTCTTTAATCAATTCAGCTACTAATTCAGCTGTCAACCGCTTTTGGTTCGCTTTTTCTCGTATTAAATCAAAAGTGTATCTAAAATTACAACCAGCCTTGTATGCGCTGCAACCGTATGCGGTTTTTCCTTTTATAACAGTTCCCTTCTCACAAATAGGGCAAGAAATAGGTTTTGGATTTTCCTTCACCTCTAACGGTTTTACTGTTTTCTTTTCTTCCAATAAAAGTTGAAATTCATCATCAAAACGTAGGAGTCCCTCTTTGTTTCCTGACTTAGTTTTAAAGCCTTTCAGGTTTACCGTGCATCCTTTTTGCAGCAAACGCAAATACTGTTTACTCGATATTTTTTTTCCTTCGAAAGTGAATGGAAGTAAAAGCTTGCAGCCCTTTTTATAGTCACTGCAACCGTAGCCTGTTTTCCCTTTTAAAAAATTTCCCTTCTTACATTGAGGACAGGTCATTCCAACAATTTCTGTAGGAGATGTCGTTTTGACTTTTACTGGTTTAACCTTCTTTTCTTCGGTGGTATGCGATATTTTGATATAGGATTGTTCCATCCGAACCTCATAGACCAACTGATCCACCATTTTCTTCATATTTTTTACAAAGGAACCTGCCTTGTACTTTCCTTTTTCAATCTCTTTTAATTGTTTCTCCCACTGCCCAGTAAGCTCCGCAGAAGTCAATAACTTGTTTTGTATGGTATCTATTAGTTTTACGCCTATCTCTGTAGGAAGTATCTGTTTTTTATTGCGCTCAATGTATTTCCGTCTGAACAGTGTTTCAATAATATTTGCTCGGGTAGAAGGCCTTCCAATGCCATTCTCCTTCATTAATTCACGCATTTCATCATCGTCTACTTGTTTTCCGGCAGTCTCCATGCCTCTTAGTAAGGTAGCTTCTGTGTACTGGTTAGGTGCTTTGGTTTCTTTTTCCAAAAATGAAGGTTCATGCGGACCTTTTTCTCCCTTTTTAAAGGCGGGTAGCTCTCCTTTTTCTTTTTTATCGCTGACTTCTGTTGTTTCAAAAACTACCTTCCACCCTTTCTCGAGTATTTCTTTTCCAGTAGTTTTAAAGGGCACCGTATCCACTTTTCCAATTACAGTCGTATTAGCCACTAAACAGTCGTCATAAAAAACAGCAATAAAACGTTTTGTAATTATATCATACACTTTCTGCAGGTTCCCTTGCAGATAAGACTGCATACCTGTAGGGATCAATGCATGGTGATCGGTTACTTTTTTATCATTGAAGACTTTAGAAGATTTTTTAATCTTCTTCCCAATAATTGGATCAATTAGTTTATTATACTGCTTTAAATTCTTTAATATTCCGGGTACTTTGGGGTAAATGTCATTGGGTAAAAAAGTGGTGTCTACTCTAGGATACGTGATTACTTTTTGTTCGTACAACTTCTGCGCTATTTTGAGCGTTTCATCTGCAGAAAAACCAAATTTAGTATTGCAATACACCTGTAATCCGGTTAAATCAAATAGCTTAGGAGCATACTCTTTTCCTTTTTTCTTACTGGCAGAAACCACCTCAAAGTTGTTCTCCTTTACAAGATTAGCAAAAGCCTCTCCTTCTTCTTTCTTTAAAAACTTACCTTCTTCACAATTAAACACGGTATCTCTATACACTGTTTGTAACTCCCAATAAGGTTGTGGTTTAAAATTCTGAATGTCTTTAAATCGATGAACAATCATAGCAAGCGTAGGTGTTTGAACCCTGCCAACAGATAATACTTGCTTGTAACCGCCATATTTAACGGTATACAAGCGAGTAGCATTCATTCCTAACAACCAATCTCCTATTGCTCTTGAAAAGCCTGCATAATACAGATTATCGTACTTTTCAGAGGGCTGTAATTTTTGAAAACCCTCTTTAATTGCTTCGGTAGTTAAAGAAGAAATCCATAAACGCTTTACTTCCCCTGTGTAGTTCGCCTGTTCAATCACCCACCGTTGAATCAACTCCCCTTCTTGACCAGCATCACCACAGTTAATAACAAGCGTAGCATCATCAAAAAGTTTCTTTATAATATCAAACTGCTTTTTAATGCCAGGATTATCAACCACCTTGGTTTTAAACTTATCCGGAAGCATTGGAAGATAATTCAAATTCCAACTTTTCCAATGTGGCTTATAATCGTTTGGTTCAAACAAAGTACAGAGGTGGCCAAACGTAAAGGTGACAACATATCCATTGCCTTCATAATAACCATCGTATCTATTATTTGCTCCTAATATAGAGGCAATTTCACGGGCAACACTTGGCTTTTCGGCAATACATACTTTCATGTAAAACAAAAATAATGAAAAGACAGAGTTGAGAAGCTAATAAAACAAAGACTACTCAATAGAATATCTCCTATTGAAACACCGAGAAATAACAAATACGGGTGTATTTTTATTGTACTGCATAACTATTAAAACTAAGCTTCGTGTAACCTTAGAACTGTCTCTTATACACATCTCCGAGCCCACGAGACAGGCAGAAATCTCG
>CAJXRL010000261.1 GCA_913059105.1 uncultured Flavobacteriales bacterium | reverse complement strand
GAGATTTCTGCCTGTCTCGTGGGCTCGGAGATGTGTATAAGAGACAGATCCAAAGGAGCGGGAATACTTGTTAGATCTTATTGAAAAGGAAGGTTTAAAAAACATCGTTTTTTTAACTGGAGACCGACACAAAACAGAATTAAGTCAGTTGAAATTGAAAAATGGAATTATTTTATACGACTTTACATCTTCGCCAATGGCGTCCAGAGCATTTGATTCGCAAGAAGAGGGAAATAACAACCAAGTGGCTGGAACACATGTGTCAACTCAAAACTTTGGCACCATTTCTGTTTCCGGAGATAATGAAAATAGAATACTCCTATTAAAAACTTTTGATGCCTCCGGAAAATTATTATGGGAAAAAGAAGTGCAAAAACAATAACCGATCGAGTGTTGCTGGGTTTTCCAAATTATCTACTTTTAAAAAAATACAATGAATATTAAAATCGCCTACATTGCTCTTGCTTCATCAGTTATCCTTTCTTGTGGAACGGTAAATGAAATTATGAAAGGTGTTGAAGATGTATTGAATGAAACAGGAACAACTACCAATAGCATTCCCAGCAATTTAGAAATTGGAAATGGCCTGAAGGAAGCTCTAGTGAAAGGAGCTACAAATGGAGTTTCAAGTCTTTCTGCAGCAGGCGGTTATTTAAACAGTCCACAGTTTAAAATTCCTTTCCCGAAAGATGCTAAAAAAATAGAAACCACTTTACGTGACTTAGGTCTTGGAAGTGAAGTTGATAAAGTAATCGTTTCACTAAATAGAGCAGCTGAAGATGCTGTTTCAGAAGCAAAACCATTATTTGTAAATGCAATTAAACAAATGACTTTTGCCGACGTTAAAAATATCTTAATGGGGGACAATATGGCGGCAACTAATTACTTAAAAAGCAAAACAAGCGCTCAATTACAAGCTGCTTTTAAACCAAAAATTCAAGCTTCTTTAAACAAAGTAAATGCCACAAAGAATTGGACTGACTTGGTTACTCGATACAACAAAATACCTCTGGTAACCAAGTTAAACCCGGACTTAAATTCTTTTGTAACCGAACAAGCAATCAAAGGGTTATTTACAAAAATTGCACAAGAAGAGTCTGCAATTAGAGCAAATCCAGTTCAAAGAACAACTGGCTTGCTGAAAAAGGTTTTTGGATATGCAGATGCTCAGAGTGGAAATTAAATTTCCATTAATTAAGAATCTCTCAAAAGGAATGATGTTTATCGAATCACAATTAATTGGCTTCCTGTATTACGTAGGCCCTTAAATCCTCGAGTTGCTGATCACTCATTCGCTCTTTTGGATATAGCGGCATATATCTAGGTTTTCCTTGTCCTGCATAGGTACCTTTCCGCACAATGTCATATAAATTGTAATCCGTTTTCTTACCTATACTCCTTTTAAATTTTTGAAAATCAAGCTTGGAATTGGTAAAGGCAATTCCAGAAACGCCTCCATCTTGATGACAAGACATGCAACTTAACTCGTATACCTTTTTGCCATTCTTCGGATCACCTTTTATCCCTTCAAATCCTAAATCTTGTTGATTTGGTGAATATCCAAAGGTTGCAGGAGACTTAACAGCATACTTCTCTTTAAGTAAAACGATACTCTCCCTCTTACTTTTTTGAGTTTGAATTGTATTTAGCTCTTTTTCAGACAACTCTAAATCTTTTATTTTTAACTGATTATTCCAGTAATAGGCCAAAATTGCCTCTAGCTCCCAATCATCTAAATACCTGCCCGATGAACAAACTTTTGCACATAACTGCGTGGCTTCTGCTAAACTGTTACGCGCTGGCTTAACTAAGTCTCCGTATTTCTTTTCATAATCATCATTGTACCAGCTCTCACGATTTGCAATGCCGTAAAAAGTACTCCCCTGTAAAAACTTTAATCCATTTTTTTGAGCATAATCTAATCTCGATTGTGGATCAAAAGAAGCAACACTAGGGTCTTCTCTTATAGGGTTGTGACATGAAGTACAAGTATAAAAACGACTAATGTATTTCGACTTTTTACCGTCTGGACCAATCGTTCGTCCTTTAAAGACCAAATCCTTGCCTTGTTGTATTTGTTCTGGTAAAGCATTTGGTCTTGCATGTTTCGGAAGCGCTTCGCCGTTTGCAAGTAATGCATGTGAAACAGTAGACTCATTGTCTATTTTTAAATCAGGGAGTTTAAGCGCAAGAACCATTGTTAAGCAAATTAAAGATGCTATAATTGGCATTGCGTATTTTAAATTTTGAACTTTGCTTCTCATTGTTCTTTTTTTTCAGTTCTTTTTCTCCGGCGGACTTTCCTTTTTTTAGCGCTTTTACCTTTTCTCCACATTCTCCATTCGTGTTTCTCTACTTGTACTTCCTTCCCTTTATTTGAAAATCACGAGTAATATTGAAGCCCAACATAATATCTCCTTCACCCCACTCCCCATATGTCTCCGAGATGAAAAATTTCTCTGTCATTCCTCGAGAATTACCAATATGTAATTGAAAAACATGATGTTTGGTTTCTATATCAAATCCGACCGCCAAAGAATTAGTGTTGACGTCAGAAAGTTGATCAGGTAGCGTAAAGTAATACTCTGCTTTAAAGCTTAACATTTGTGTTAATCGAATTTTCCCTGCCGTCCCAATTGAAAAAATATCGTTGCTAATTTCCTTTGACGCAACCAAGTTCCGATGCAAAAAAGTTGGCATTACTTGCAAAGAAAACCCTTCTCCAAATTTCCTTGCGATCAATGCTTGGTGCGTAAATGACCATCGTAAGTTATAATCAATTTTTACAGAATTTGGTCTTTTTAAAGTATTTAAATCTGTCGAACTGAACCAAGTAATTGATATTGGAGAACCTCCCTCCTTCTTCTGCGTCATCAGTCGTGCTTTCACAAAACCGTCTACCGTTTTTTGAAAGGAACTACGACCAATCCCAATGGTTATCTTATCTGTTATTCCATAATCTAATCCCAGCCGAATAGTTGATTGATCTAAACCAAATAAATCATAGAGCCCTCCATTTAGCAATCCAAAACGGTGTGCAATGATCATTTTCATGGACCCTTCTTTATTGGTTTCAATGGAATGGCCATTTACCACTCTGGTATCTTCAAAGGTTTCGCTGACCATCTCTTGTGAAAACACTGACAATGAACTTGCAAGGACAAAAGTTAATAGACTTTTTTTCATAGGTTAGTTGTTTTTGGCTCCTTCAGAAATCCAAGTTGCTATTAAATCCCGCTGACTTTGCGGTAATAGTCCACCTTGAGGCATAGGGTTATTGATTGAATTTACCCGAACATTTATTCTTGTTTTCGCAGCCTCTATTTGAGTGTATGTTTCTAAAGTTGGTGAGTTTGCGAATGAGGCGTGACATCCAGGGATTGCACAATTACTGCTAATCATAGGTTTAATTTGAGTTTTAAAAGAAACAGTTAAACCCGAGGTTGTATCCTTTGGAACTATTATTGTGCTAACTGGGAATAGATCTTCTTCGTTTTCTGATTCACAAGCTATTAAAAAAGTAAGGCTGAAGAGTATTGAGACAAAGTATTTCATAGAATATTTATTGTAACTGTCTCTTATACACATCTCCGAGCCCACGAGACAGGCAGAAATCTC
>CAJXRL010000260.1 GCA_913059105.1 uncultured Flavobacteriales bacterium | reverse complement strand
AGATTTCTGCCTGTCTCGTGGGCTCGGAGATGTGTATAAGAGACAGTCTTTATATCGTTCATATTGTTTGTCATTACCGCAGCCATATATTCTGCTGGATAATTTGCCTTTAAGTAGCCAGTTTGGAATGCAACTACCGAATAAGCAGCTGAATGCGAACGGTTAAATCCGTACTCGGCAAATTTAAGCATGATGTCAAATACACTTTCGGAATGCTTTTTTTCTACATCATGAAGTGTTGAAGCACCTTCAACAAACTTTATTTTTTGCTCCTGCATGACGTCCATCTTCTTCTTACCCATGGCACGTCTGAGGATATCGGCTTCTCCCAATGAATAGCCCGCCATAATTTGAGCCGCCTGCATAATCTGTTCCTGATACACCATAATACCGTAGGTGTTTTTCAGTAAATCAGTCAACAAATCGTGCGGATATTCCACTTCTACATCGCCTCGCTTTCTCGAAATAAACAACTCAATAAATTGCATTGGCCCCGGTCGATACAGAGCGTTCATTGCAATTAAATCCTCTATATCTGTTGGTTTTAAGTTTTTTAAGTGCTTCTGCATGCCAGCAGATTCAAATTGAAAAGTCCCGTTTGTTTCTCCACGCTGATATAATTCGTAGGTCTTTACATCGTCAAGAGGAATCTCATCCGGATCAATTTCGACTCCATGATTCTCTTTTATTAATGCAATCGCGTCTTTAATAATGGTCAAGGTTTTAAGACCCAAGAAATCCATTTTTAGTAAGCCAGCATCTTCAACTACTTTGTTATCAAACTGAGTAAGCAATAAGTCAGAATCTCTTGATGTACAAACCGGTACGTAATTTGTTATATCGTCGGGTGAAATAATAATTCCACACGCATGAACTCCTGTGTTTCTAACGGAACCCTCCAAGGTTTTAGCATAGTTCAATGTCTGACCAGTCAAGTCATCCACATCGATTAGTCTCCTTAATTCCTGAGCCTGAATAAATTCCTCAGCATTCAATTTCTGTTTTAGTTCTTTTTCATCCGAACCAAAAATCTTTTTCAAAGAAGTGTTCGGAACCATTTTGGCCACTTTATCCACTTCCGATAATGGCAAATCCAATACCCGACCAACATCCCGAATCGACGACTTCGCCGCCATAGAACCATAGGTAATAATTTGGGCTACTTGATTTTTACCATACTTATCTACCACATAATCAATGATCTTAGAACGACCTTCATCGTCAAAATCAATATCAATATCGGGCATAGATACCCTTTCCGGATTCAAGAAACGTTCGAAAAGAAGGTTGTACTTTATTGGGTCAATGTTTGTAATTCCTACACAATACGCTACTGCTGAACCTGCAGCCGACCCCCTTCCGGGGCCAACAGATACTCCAATTTCACGGGCAACAGTAGTAAAATCCTGAACAATCAGGAAGTAACCGGGAAAGCCCATATTGGCGATAATCTTCAGTTCAAAGTCAAGTCTTTCAATCGTTTCAGCAGTTAATTCTCCCCAACGTTTTTGAGCACCTTGGTAGGTTAAAAAGCGTAAGTATTCATCTTGCGTTTTAAAATTAGCAGGTAAGGTATAGTTTGGCAGTAAAATATCTCGCTTTAACTCAGGCGGGGTTATTTTGTCTACAATCAAATTGGTATTATCCAAAGCATGAGGAACATCTTTAAAGAGTTCGCCCATTTCGGCTTGCGTTTTGAAATAGAAATTAGAATTTGGAAAACCAAAACGATATCCTTTTCCGTACCCTTTCGGAGTACTCATTTTATCGCCGGTATTCACACACAATAAGATATCATGGGCTGTCCAATCATCTTCTTCTACATAGTGAGAATCGTTGGTAGCAATTAACGGTACGTTGTATTTCTCAGACCATTTGATTAAAATCTGATTTACATCTTCTTGCGTCTTGCCTGTTCCATCAATTTCTCCAATCCCATGGCGCTGTAATTCTATGTAATAATCATCACCGAATAAATCCCACCATTCAACAAAAGTTTTCTCTGCGTCTTCTTCACTTTTAAAAAGTATGGCTTGCTGAATCACCGAAGCAATGCAACAAGTAGTTGCAATCAACCCTTCTTTGTATTGCTTTAGCAACTCCATGTCAATTCGTGGATACTTGGAATACAAACCTTCCATGTACCCCAAAGAACACAACTTTGACAAGTTCTCATACCCTCTCTGATCTTTTGCCAACAGCAACTGGTGGTATCTTTTATCTTTTGCTCCGCCTTTAAACTCCTTTTGATGTCGGTCTTCTACCAAATAAAACTCACAACCTACAATTGGTGTAACTCCAGCTTTCGCAGCCTCTGCTACAAATTGAAATGCCCCAAACATATTGCCATGATCTGTCATGGCAACAGCTCTCATGTTGTCTGCTTTTGCTTTCTGCATTAATGAAGCAATTGGAGCTGCTCCGTCTAACAAAGAATATTGCGTATGTACATGAAGGTGAGAGAAACTTGGCATCTAAAATCTACTTTTTTGAGTACTTTAAATGTAGGATTTAGTTGATGGAAATAATAGTTATGTTAATAAGAAATGATGACTTATTAATGGGCTATTTTTTTCAAAAATACTGCAGCGCCTTCGCATTAAAAACAACTATACTTCTTACATCTCCCCCTCTTCCAATTGAAAGATTTCTTCAACAGCAACATTGAAAATATTCGCCAAGCGCAATGCCAACAGAGCTGACGGAACATATTTCCCCAACTCAATTGCGTTGATAGTTTGCCGGCTAACTTGCGTCATTTCAGCAAGCTTTGCTTGTGTAATGCTATTCCTCGCCCTTTCTACTTTTATACTATTCTTCATAACTAAGAGCTCTTCTTTGTTTCCTAACTTTCAAGGCAAAAATCACACTAAAAATGAGCAAGAAACTAAATAACTGAGATATCATTACGTAAAGGAACAGGCCATCGTAGGTCATAAAGTTCAGAATTAGCAGTAGAACCGAATTATAAAGAATTGCATTTACCATGGATTCCAATCGCAGCTGATTGCTAAATTCATCTTCTCCTTTTATTCTGGAAAAAGCAACAAAGTACGTTCCCAAAAGCATTAAGGTTAAGAGTATTTCATTTGCCATATTGTTCTTGATCATGTGCACAAAAGAAAAGCCAACTTCTTCGCCATCTATTACTACATCAGTGCTAAAAAATGATGGAACGTTAAACACCAAAGGACCCGAAGGTTCGCTAAAAATAGCGACATCTCCAAAGGAAATTTCAGGATCATAACAAAAAGCAATAACGGTAGGAAGTATTAATGCCAATCCTACAAACCTGAACCACCTTGGTAATAATTTTAATTTATTCATGTCAATTAATTTTCACCAAATGTATACTATTTTTTACATTTAGTCTGTTAAGTTTTACAAAAAAATTTACTTCAACAGTAAACTATTTCAAATATAAACGGTTACATTACCATGAAACTTACATTGATTTTATTCGCCCTAATCATGACAACCGCTCCACTTTACCAGTTCAACGCTGATAGCACAAACGATTGGAAAATAGTTGACGACAGAGTTATGGGAGGTCGATCTTACGGAAATTTTAAAGTAAATGGCGAAGGACATGGGCTGTCTCTTATACACATCTCCGAGCCCACGAGACAGGCAGAAA
>CAJXRL010000259.1 GCA_913059105.1 uncultured Flavobacteriales bacterium | reverse complement strand
GTCTCGTGGGCTCGGAGATGTGTATAAGAGACAGGATCATACTTAGCTGTTTCAAAAAAGATATTTTTCAAAACAATTTTTTCACCTGCCAAGATTGGATTTAGTGGCACATTTTGAAAAAATGGCTTATCTGACTGATAATCGATTAGTGAAAAATTTTCTGAAAAAAACATGTAGCCGTTTTTAGACGAGTTTAACGCATAATTCTTACCAGTTGGCAATGTTATCAAGAATTCACCAGTCGAGTTATCTGAGTACGCCTCAATGACAGTTTCGCCTGTTTCTAGGTCTAATAATTCAAATCTTGCACCCAATGGCTTTTTTGTTTTGCTATCAAATATTTTTCCGGCAAAGTAAGTTACCTTATTTGGAGCAAAGTTCTGAGGTAAATCGAACTGGTATAAATCCAAGCCGCCATAGCCACCTTCTCTATCTGAAGCGAAAATTGCAACCTTTCCATTTGGAGAGACCAATAAGCTATTTTCATTTTTGTGAGTGTTAATGGGGTAGCCAAGGTTAATCGCAGGGCCCCACTCTCCGTTCTCATCTAATTGACTCATAAAAATGTCCAAACCACCCATCCCAACGTGACCGTCAGAAGAAAAATAGATTGTTTTTCCATCTGGATGGATCAGCACAGACTCCTCGTTTCCTTTTGTATTAATATTGGCATTAAGCGGAGATGGTTTCGACCAACTGCCGTCTTTTTGCAGTTTTGTAACAAATATGTTACCATCGCTCATACTCTGCATGCCTTTCTTGCCTTTTACGAAATACAATGATTTACCATCAGCTGAAAAGGAAGGTTGAGTTTCCCAGTTGTTGGTATTGATTAATCCACCAAGGTTAATTGGCTTAGTCCAAACCTGATTGTTTTTTACACTATAAAATAAGTCGCAACTGCCTTTTCCAAGCTTACCACCGCCATAATTTCCAAATATCTCACAAGCGGCATAAATCATTAGCTGACCATTTGCAGCCATAGAAGGAGCCCCCTCATTTATTTCAGTATTAATAGGCGCACCCATGTTTTGTGCTTTCTGCCATTTTCCGTTTTCCTTTTTTGAAATGTAAAAATCTTCGTTATACTTTGTTGGCGATCTTGGGTCAGGAAGTCTTCTTGTAAACAGAATTGTCTTTTCATCAACTGTCATTGACGGGAAATATTCTAGGAATTCGCTGTTGATATTTGGGCCCAAGTTAATTGGATCAAAAGGGTAGGGGTTTTGTTTTGCATTAATTGCAAAATCTATATTATCCAATTGTTTATTTGCTCTGTCAAGTAATTTTGGATTAATTTCAGCTATGACAATGAATTGAGAAAGGTGTTTCTTCGCTTTCTCATAATTGCCATCTTTTAATTCTAATTCTCCTAAGAAATAGAAGTTATTTGGAATCGCCCTTGGGTTAATAGCAATTGCTTTTTCAAAGCTCTTTTTTGCTTTGTCTTCTTGACGGTTATCTATATAAATATAGGCGAGCAGCGTTTGTGCTTCTACAAAATTAGGATCTCTCTCCAGTGCTTTTTGAAGTGTAATCTCAGCTTCATTTAGTTTATAAGCTTGATATAAAGCTTGTGCTTCAGAATATAGTTTTTGAGCCTTTTTATCGTTAGAAGTAGATTGAGCTATGGATAATGTGGCATTGCAAGAAATGAGTACTATTAGTGAAAGAAGAACACTTATTTTAATTAAGGGATGTCTAAATATTTGTGGGTTTGAACGCTGATTCGCCATTGTGGATTTTGTTTTACATATTCAATCAAGCTTGGAGTCAAATCATTTCTTTTACTCCATTCTACTTGTAAGTAAAGTTTACAATTTTTATTCACTTTGGCAGCATGTTCTTCAGCCCATTTAAAATCCGATTGATTGAAAATAATGACTTTTAATTCATGTGCCACTTCGTAAAATTCCTCCTTAGGAGCTTTAAACTTTTTTGGGGATAAACAAATCCAATGCCAATTACCACTTAACGCATAAGCCCCGGAAGTTTCAACTGCCAATTCGAACCCCTCAGTGTTCAATTGAGTTGTTAAATTCTCTAGGTTGTACATCATCGGTTCCCCCCCAGTTATGACGCAAAACCGTGCAGGATTTTCAGAAGCTAATTGAACGATTTTAGCGGTAGTCTCATTTTTGTGTAATCCGGCATCCCAGCTCTCCTTCACATCACACCAATGACAACCAACATCGCAACCTGCAAGGCGAATAAAGTAAGCAGCTTTTCCTGAGTGGTAGCCTTCTCCTTGCAGAGTGTAAAAAGCTTCCATTAATGGATATTGTTTTGTAGGTTCTGTCATGCGTAAAATTGGGCGGCTAAATTAAGCTTTTCCACAAGGGCAAAAAAAATCCCATTCCGAAAAAAACAGAATGGGATTCGTTTGTTTAAGTTGATCTTAATAAACAATCAGTTTTTCAACTATTCCAGTATTCCGTTCAGTTAAGAAATAGATTCCTTTAGAGTAGCTGGATAAATCAATTGTGCTCACTTCTGACTTAACGTTCAATTCTTCAATTATCCTTCCATTCATATCCGTAATTTGAATGTTGTTTTTTGGTAGTTCATTAAATTTTAAAGTAAAAATTCCATCAGAAGGGTTTGGGTAAACAGAGAAAGTAGTATTTAAACTTCCTTCATTTAGCCCCAATGAAAGATCAATAAAGTTGATATCGTCAATTGCTATATCACTTGACCAGCTGGTTCCTGTAGTTACCGTAATTCTAAAATTTACATTTTGACCAGTATATGCACGCATGTCAATTGTTGCTTGTCTCCATAAGTTGCCTTGTGAACCATTTATTGGTGCAATAATATTATTAGTCCATGTTCCGTTTGCGTACATATCAACATTAATTCTTCCAACTGACGTTCCATTCATATGGTACCAAAAGCTAAATTCAGGCGCAATGGTGTTTGATAAATCGAAACAAGGGGAAATGGTTACAGCATCTGATAAATAACATCCGTTAGACGCTTCGGAATATAAATATCTTCCTGAACTATTACCTGGATTGTGATCCAGACTTGGGCCCGTTCCATTAGATGGTGTTCCTCCAAAGTCAGCTCTTAAATCGAAGTCATCGTCAACACCATTTAATCCATTAAACCAACCACCATTTAGGTTGCAAATAGTTGTTCCACAATTGTTCGTAGTTGCGCAATTTAGGTTGCTTTCAAAATCTTCGGTATAAGGCAGGGTATATGTTGTTCCTAAAACTGTTAAGGAATTTCCTATCGAATCGTTGTCGGTGAATTGGTCACCAATGTAGTCGCTAATTACGCTGAAAGAATTTGTTCCTGCAGAACTAAAGATAAGAGAATCTCTAAAAGTAAAATTTATAGTTGCATTGGAAGCTAATGGAGCAACCAGTGTGTCGAAATAAGTTGTGTTGTTATAAACTAACCTCAATGGTACATTAGCCAAAATACTATCTCCATTATTTCTCAATGTTGCGGAAATTCCAGTTTTTCCCGAACCGCAGCTGATTAGGAATGCACTGCTTGGAGATGAAATTTGAAGAACTTCCATGTCATAATCAAATGGACAATTTGTAACATTTTTACCAATTAGGCTTGCGATTGATCTCTTCCCTGTCTCTTATACACATCTGACGCTGCCGACGATCTACTCTGTGTAG
>CAJXRL010000258.1 GCA_913059105.1 uncultured Flavobacteriales bacterium | reverse complement strand
ATCTACACAGAGTAGATCGTCGGCAGCGTCAGATGTGTATAAGAGACAGCGATAGAATTGGTTTATATAATTATTACCGTGATTGTGATTGGTTTTTTAACCTCTTGGTATCCTGTGCGAAACTTGACAAAAGCACATACTAATTAACAATGACCAATTAACAATTCTCAATTTCCTTGCCAATATACCCAAGCATATATCGCTGTATTCCGTTTATATTAACCGGATGAAATAGTGCAACGTTCTCAACAAAGTAATCTTATTCTTTACCAATACTTTACAAAGAGAAGTTACAAATTAAACTAAGGACAACTCGGCGCCTGAATAATTTGATTTGATTTCATCGAAAACCTCTTTAATTACTTGATAAGAATCTTGAGTTACCAATTTCATTCGGTGCTCTTTGAAGTTAGGAATGCCCTTAAAATAATTCGTGTAGTGCCTTCTCATTTCGTTAATGGCCAGTCGTTCACCTTTCCACTTAACGGACATTTCTAAATGTCTTTCTGCAGCTTTTAATCTTTCTGCCATTGTGGGAGGCGCTAAATGTTCCCCAGTTTTAAAAAAATGCTTCATTTCTCTAAAAATCCAAGGATATCCAATGCTTGCTCTTCCAATCATTACCCCATCAACACCATATATTTTTCTCTTTTCCAAAGCGATTTCCGGTGTAGTGACGTCTCCATTGCCAAATACTGGAATATTCATTCTTGGGTTTTCCTTTACATCCCTTATTAAACTCCAATCGGCTTGGCCTTTATACATTTGTTGTCTAGTTCTACCATGAATGGATATCGCCTGTATCCCAACATCTTGCAACCTTTCAGCAACCTCTACAATGTATTTTGTATCCTCATCCCAACCCAACCTAGTTTTAACAGTAACCGGCAAACTCGTAGACTTAACAATTTCTGCAGTCATTCGAACCATTTTAGGAATGTCCTGCAAAATGCCTGCTCCAGCTCCTTTACAAGCTACCTTTTTTACCGGACAGCCATAATTGATATCAATAATATCGGGATTTGCCGCTTCAGTTACTTCCGTCGCTTTTTTCATCGACTCAATGTCGTTGCCAAAAATTTGAATGCCAATAGGTCGTTCGTATTCGAAAATATCAAGTTTTTGAACACTCTTCGCTGCATCACGAATTAAACCTTCCGATGAAATAAACTCGGTATACATCAAATCGGCCCCTTGCTCTTTGCAAAGTGCACGAAACGGTGGATCACTTACATCCTCCATTGGTGCAAGTAGTAATGGGAATTCCCCAAGGTCGATATTTCCTATCTTTGCCAAGTCGCAATAATTTTCCACAAAGTTAACCAATAATCCCTTTTCACGTTTGAATGTACTGGATAGCAAATTTTCTAGATTATTGGTTTACACCGCCATTTCCTTAACGTCCGGGTTTTTATTTTCATTGCTTTCTTTTGGTGTTATAAATTTAATAAGCGGAATTCCCTTTGGCGACATACCAAGCATCTTAAATAACTTAAGTACAAAAGAAAATGTCAATCTAACTAAGGTTGTACTTCTACTTAATAGTTTTGGACTCTTCGTTCTCCCTCCATTCTTATTTTGTTTAGTATTTCGCCTTTCAATAATTGATTTTTTTAAGCTCAAAGAACATAGGACAATTCAATTGGTTCCTATTTTGTTTTTATTGTTTGTTTTGTTTTTGCCCATCTTAAACTTAACCGTTGAGTTGAATAATTTGCTGCAATTACCTGAATGGTTAGTTGAACTAGAAAACTGGATGAGAAATGCCGAGGACAGTGCGATGGAAAAAACAACTGCGCTTTTAAAGATGAACAACTACAATGACTTGTTCATTAATGTTTTTTTAATCGGTATTTTACCTGCTATTGGAGAAGAATTAGCCTTTAGAGGCGTTGTACAGCAAACCCTAATCAAAGAAAGCAACAATGCTCATTGGGGAATTTGGGGAGCAGCCTTTATTTTCAGCTTTGTTCATTTTCAATTTTTCGGATTTTTGCCTCGCCTATTATTGGGCGCTTTCTTTGGTTACCTCTTTTATTGGTCCAAGAGTCTATGGCTGCCTATTATGGGGCACTTTATTAACAATACTAGTGCTGTTTTAATTGCCTTTTATTTGAAAGATAATGGAATGGAAGAGAAGCTAGGGCAAATAGGAACAACTGAAGAGACGAATTATTTCCCGTTGATTTCGATAGCCTTGTTTGGTGGGTTATTATACTATTTTAAGAAGCAATGCAACAGAATATTAACCTAGTCTTGCTTCTTCTTGCTCCACATAAAAACTTTGTTGTTGTTAACGTATTCATCTAAATCTTTAGAAGAAAGAATAGCTATAATATCGAAAAGAGGCAACAAGCCAAAAGCTCCACCTAGAGTTAGCGAGTACACAACCGGGACGTTTTCTTTTGTTCCCAGATAAATTCGATGTACCCCAAAGTGCCCCAGAAAAACAGCTAAAATCACGGCTTTTAGCTTTCGAAACTTAGGTTTTACAACTGTTGTTTCATCATTCTCGAATTCTATTTCTATTTGTTCTAGAAATTCAGTCCGCTGTAAAATAGAAATATCTACAACTCCGGCTGAAGCAACCGAAGCAGTAGATATTCCAATCATCAATAATAATAGAAGTTTTAGTAACCTATTTTGCATTGTTCATATGCTCCGCTACTCTATCCCAATCTACTACGTTAAAAAACGCGTTAATGTAATCAGGTCTTCTGTTTTGATAATTCAAATAATAAGCATGCTCCCAAACATCAATTCCTAAAATTGGTGCTCCACCACAACCACTGTCCATAAGCGGATTGTCTTGGTTTGGAGTAGAACATATGTCTAATTTCCCATCGTTGTAACATAACCAAGCCCAACCAGAACCAAATTGTGTTGCAGCTGCATTACTGAACTTTGTTTTAAACTCTTCAAAAGAACCGAAAGCCTCATTCACCTTTTCTGCCAATTCTCCTGTTGGAACACCTCCACCATCTGGAGACATTATATCCCAAAATAAAGAGTGATTGAAAAAACCACCACCATTATTTCGAACTGCTGCAGATAAGTTTCCTGCAGAAAGTATGTTTTCAATTGATTTTCCTTCATCTGAAGTTCCATCTATAGCAGCATTTAGCTTAGAAGTATATCCAGCATGGTGCTTCGAATGATGGATTTCCATTGTTCTAGCGTCTATATGTGGTTCTAATGCGTCGTAACTGTAATTTAATTTTGGTAATTCAAAAGCCATAATAATTTAATTTTTTCGGTTTAATTTCCACTCCAAAGGTAAAACTCTTTATCGTATAAATAAAGACAAGTAAACGTTAAACTTGTTTTAAAATTACTGCATAATTATCTACATTTGTAGTTAATTAACAACACAACAAAAAATGAGAAAATTTTTAACCCTATTCGCTGTAGCTGCTTTGTTTTCAGCAGTAGCTTGCGGAGACGCAAAAAAGGACGCTTCTAATACAGATGAAGAAGCAAAAGATATGATGGATGAAATGAATTCAACCATGGATGAAGTAACTGAAACTGTAGAAGCTGTTGCTGACTCTGTTGAAGTAGTTGCTGACTCTGTTGAAGTAGTTGTTGACTCTGTTGCTATCGTTGCAGAAGATATGATCTGTCTCTTATACACATCTCCGAGCCCACGAGACAGGCAGAAATCTC
>CAJXRL010000257.1 GCA_913059105.1 uncultured Flavobacteriales bacterium | reverse complement strand
CTGCCTGTCTCGTGGGCTCGGAGATGTGTATAAGAGACAGTTGTAGCAAAGTTCACTGAGGAAAAGGCAAAAGCTATCCCAACTGAAGTGAATTTTATGCTGGCCGGAGATAATTTCTTCAAAGCATTTCGACTTTCTAAGTTAAAACCAAAAGATTTGGTTGCTGGATCAATAAGAAATTATGAAAAAGTACTCGAAATAAACCCGGATAATTTACAAGCTCAAATAGCAATTGGGGTGGCAAGTGTCGAAGGTTCAAGTCAATTGGGCATTATGCCAATGAAGGGGATTGGTATTTTGAAAGATGTGCTAAATAAAGACCCAGAAAATGTGGATGCCATGACAAATTTGGGTTACTTTGCAATTCAATCAGGGCAGTTTGAAAAAGCTGTTGAAAGGTTTGAAAAAGTTCTTTCCATTGATCCTCAAAATGCGGAAGCATATATCTATCTAACAGATGCTTATCTTAGCCAAGAAAAGGTAGAAAAGGGGATTGAAACATTAGAAAAATACAAGTCTTTAGTAGATGATCCGATTGTGATTAAGCAAGTGGATGATTACATAAATGACATTAAAATAAAAATTAATAGTAAAAATTAAAGTTATGCCAAGCGGTAAGAAAAGAAAAAGACATAAGATGGCGACTCACAAGCGAAAGAAAAGACTTCGCAAGAATCGTCATAAGAAGAAGAAATGATAAAAGCCCGATTCGGGCTTTTATTTTCTAACTACTTTTTTATCAGAGAGTCCCTGCATTTTTGTGCGATGGGATTCTTGTGTTTGCATAATTCTGGGCCCACTCTGGGCGTTGTAGAAGATTTATAAACATGAGTGTTGATGTAGTAATTAACTCAAAATCTTCTGAAGATGTTATCGCACTTTTAGAAGACAAACAACTGATAGAATTACACAAGGAGAAAAGCAACAACAACTTTTCCGTTGGTGATATCTATCTGGGTAGAATTAAAAAAGTAATGCCGGGTCTAAACGCGGCATTCGTAGATGTAGGATATAGCAAAGATGCTTTCTTACACTATTTAGATTTAGGACCAAATTTTGCGTCCTTGAATAAATACGTCCAAGATGTTGCAAGTAAGAAGCAAAGAACCTCTTCGCTGAAGGGTTTTAAGTTTGAGGACGAGATTAGCAAGGAAGGGAAAATTGCTGAACAATTGACAAGTAATCAGCATGTCTTAGTTCAAATTGCAAAAGAGCCTATTTCAACAAAAGGTCCTCGTTTGAGCAGTGAGCTTTCAATCGCGGGGCGTTACATGGTATTGGTCCCATTTTCAAATCGAGTATCTGTTTCTCAAAAGATTCGTAATCAGGAAGAAAAAGATCGATTAAAGCGATTGATTAAAAGTATTCGACCTGAAGGGTTTGGTGTTATTGTGAGAACTGTAGCAGTAAATAAGAAAGTTGCTGACTTACATGGCGATTTAAGTGAATTAATGGAGAAATGGGACAGTTGTTTTCAAAAAATGAAATCGGCTAAACCACCAAAAAGAGTTCTAGGTGAGATTAGCAGAAGCTCAGCTATGCTAAGAGATTTATTAAATAAAGATTTTAACCACATCTACGTCGATAATACTGAAACCAAAAAAGAACTGGTTACTTATATATCTTCTATTGCACCGGGGAAAGAAAAAATGGTAAAAGGCTATAGAAGAGATATTCCAATATTTGAACATTTTGGAATTGAAAAGCAGATTAAATCGCTTTTTGGAAGAAATGTAACCATGAAGTCTGGTGCATATTTGGTGATCGAGCATACAGAAGCACTTCATGTTATTGATGTAAACAGTGGGCAACGAAGTAAATCAAAAGATAACCAAGAACAGAATGCATTTGATGTCAATTTAGAGTCAGCTGGGGAAGTCGCTCGTCAGTTGCGTTTGCGTGACATGGGCGGGATAATAGTGATTGACTTTATTGATATGAAAGACGGTTCTAACAGGGAATTGCTTTTTGAGAAGATGAAGGAGTTCATGAAGGATGATCGAGCGAAACATACCGTTTTACCTCCTACTAAATTTGGGTTGATTCAAATAACTCGCCAGAGGGTTCGACCGGAAATGGAAATTAAAACTGCAGAGAAATGTCCTTGTTGTAATGGAAATGGTGAAACTCATGCTACCATTTTATTGATCGATGACATTGAGAACAATTTAAGGTATCTTTTGGAGCAACAGAATGAGAAGAAGATTACGTTAATTGCTCATCCATTTGTTGAGGCTTATCTGACAAAAGGGATGTACTCGAAGCAACTAGAGTGGTTTATGAAATATAAAAAGTGGGTGAAGATCCAAAAGTCTTCGGCCTACTCATTCTTAGAGTATCGCTTTTTTGATGCCAAGAAAGAAGAAATTCGATTGAAGTAAAAAAAATTAAAGCCACGTTTAGCGTGGCTTTTTTTATTCCTTAATTTTTAAATCTCTCAATTTTTTGTAATTGAAAATAAGGGGGAGTAAAGAGAGTAAGGTAACAAGCCCTGCCAACGCAAATGCCCAAGTAATGTTGGAACCTTCAGAGAAAAAAGTTATCGAGAAGATGCCTATAAAAATGGACCGCAAAAAGATGTTGATACTCTGAAAAACACTGTTTGTCCTACCAATAATGTGATTCGGAATATGGTTAAATAAATACGTAATTCGTTGAATTCGAATACCTGCGTTGGCAATTCCCAGACTAATTGCCAATCCGAATAGAACGGAAACAGATTGCGATACTGAAAGAATTAAAAAGGCGATCAAAGCAATTACCGTGAGAACTATTATTGAAAAAATAATATTGGATTTCCTGAAAAGAATACTAACGAAAAATCCAGCAAATAATGCACCTAAGGCGTAGTTCATTTTGGTAATGGCGTAAATGTTTCCCAATTCTGCTAAATGTTTTTCAATGTATATCGGCCACAATAAGTGAGTTGATATGAGTACAAATATAAAAACAGTGAATGAAGCATTCCCAAAATGAAAAATCTCAGGTCGTTTTTTTAAGTACTGTATTCCCTCTTTCAAACGCACTAGAATTGGTTCTTTAGAAATGGTATTCTTGACCGTTGGAACGTACTTAATAAAGTAAATCAAACTCATGGCAATGAGATATGTGATACCGTCCATTAAAAATATTTCATGGATTTGCCAAGGTTGAACCACAATGCTTTGTCCTACTATTTGAAAGTCTACCCCTTCAATTAAAAGAACAGCAATGGCTCCTGAAAATACGTTGATGGATTGGCCCATTACTTCCAATAGAGAATTGGTTTTACTGTAATTCTTTTTCTCCGTTATCTCTTGCCCGAAGGCATACATAGTAGGGTAGTGGATATTGTAATTGAAAAGGGTAAAACAGAACACAAAAGCGACACCAAACATGGGAATACTGCCATTTACAAATCCAAAAGAAGAAATGCTTAATAATACTATAGCACTTGCAGCACAGATGCCGATAAAGATGTTTTTCCTTGGAAAACGATCGATAAGCGTTCCGGCATATAAGCCCCAAAATAGCGTGATAAAAGTTGCGACCGCATAAATACCGGCAAAAGTTGAAGCGGCGTTCAGGTTCTTTGCGAAGTACCAAGGAATGGCCAACATGCTAATGCCTTGTGCAAAGTGAGAAACTGCATTGGCGCTGAGTAATAACTGTCTCTTATACACATCTGACGCTGCCGACGATCTACTCTGTGT
>CAJXRL010000256.1 GCA_913059105.1 uncultured Flavobacteriales bacterium | reverse complement strand
GAGATTTCTGCCTGTCTCGTGGGCTCGGAGATGTGTATAAGAGACAGGGTTAATGCTCACAAAGTGCACTTTTTCTCCATATTCTGCATGTAATTTTTGCATCACCTTCAATTCTCGTAAACTAGGAATTGAGGTGTTCGACCAAAAACTAAGGTATACTTGTTTGCCTCTGTAATCTTTTAAAGAGTGTTCTACGTCTTTCGCATCAAGTAGGGTGAAATTAGCGGCTTGCATGGATCTCCCAGATCGCTTAAAAACTTCTAAAATAGTAACTGCAGTCTCTTTATTTTCTTCCGATTGACCTCGTTCAGCAATTTGAGATAGAATTTTTTTACTGCTTTCCTGATTAATCACTTTTTTGTGAAAGACTTCATATAAGCCATAAAGTAAATAGAATTCAGTTAATTCTGCACTTTCGAACCCTTTTAAAATATTTAATTCTTCGAGTGTTTGTTCTAACGACTCTTCAAACATGAGGGCTTTCATCATTTTTTGACTTCCGCTTTTTAGGGTCAGTTGATCAAAATCTTCTTGATAAAACTGTGTAAAAAAGGTCATGTATTCTTTGTGGTGATACAAAATGGGCATACCCTTTATAAAGGTATTTGCCAAGGTGGTATTATTCCCGCCAGTAATGTCTTCCAAATTGCCCAGGGCGTATTTCACATAATTCTGCAAGAAAATAGAACGCATGCCTTCTCTTTTCTTGGTCCATAAGGCTATGAACTCTTGCGTTTCCTTCGTTGCACCTTTGTACATCATTTTAGCATAGTTCTGTCCAAAAAAATCTTGGTATGCTTTGTTAAAGCTTTTGATTTGCTGGTTAAGCTCGGTTGCCTTTGGGAAAGGAAAACTAAGGTTCAGAAATTTATTGAAGGCCTGACCTAAATTGGCTTCTTTGTCAAAACTTAAAGAGATATTATATACCTGGCCAACTTCTGCAAACAGGCTAGTTTCTTTGTCTTCAATTTTTAGAATTACCTGATTGATTTCGTCTAAATCAACATTTAATTTGAAACTTCCATTTACAATAACTTGCTCGTTTAACCACTCTTTCTCGTTGGTTATGTAGTCTTTGTACACACCAATTTTAATGGTTTTAGAATCAAACCCTTTTATTTTTCCTTGGATAACTGTTTCTTCTGCAATTGTTTGTATACCAAAAGATAAAGCAAAAATAAGAATTAGAGAATTTCGAAACATACAATTATATGGTAATTTCTTTGGGTAAAAATTGGTTAGCATCACCACCGTGGCGTATGATATCACGCACAGTTGTTGAATTTATTGTGGCATAGTCCAATTCGGTGAACATAAACACAGTTTCAATTTCGTCGTTCAGCTTTCGATTCATCTGAGCAATGGTTTGCTCGTATTCATAATCCAACTGATTTCGTAATCCTCTGAGAATGTATTTGGCTTGCACTTTTTCGCAATAATCTACTGTTAAACCTTGGTACATATCAACTTTAACAGTTGGCTCATTTGCAAAACATTGTTCAATCCAGTTTTTACGCTGCTGCAAATCAAACATGTATTGTTTCGATGAATTCGTTCCAATGGCAACAATTATTTTATCGAATAAGGGAATTGCTCTTTTAATAATGGAGGTGTGGCCCAAAGTAATTGGATCAAAGGAACCAGGGAATATGGCTATTTTTTTCATGTGTTTAGCTTTCTTCGAAGAAAGTAAAGTTAACATTTCCGAATTTTCTAGTAGAAATGAAGTTTGGATGTTCCTTGAAAGACGTTTCTCTTCCATGTTCTACAATAAGCAGACCTTCTTTTGCTAGCAGACCTTTTTCAAATATTGTGCTCGGCAGTTCTGTCGTTTGTTCAAGACCATATGGCGGGTCTGCAAAAATGATATCGTATTGTTGGCTCAGTTTGTTCACAAACCTAAAAACATCTGCTTTGAGCGCTGTTATGCTGTTCAATTGTAATTCTGAAGCCGCTTTTTTAATGAATCTAATACATTCTACATGCTGATCAACTGCTAATACCGAACTTGCTCCTCTTGAAGCGAATTCAAAAGCCATGTTGCCAGTTCCAGCACACAAATCCAAAACTTTGGCATCTTCTATGTCTGTTGTATTTTGCAACACATTAAACAAACCTTCTTTGGCAAAATCGGTAGTAGGGCGTACCGGTAAACCTTTGGGTGGAGAAAATCTTCGGCCTTTGTGTGTTCCGCTAACTATCCGCATAAGTGCTGATTAAATAAGCTAAAATTTGAATGATTGTTTAATTCTCCTAGCACTGCAGAAAATTGCACATTTTTGGCTTTTTCACCAAAGCTAACTTCTTCTATGTACGTATATAGAATCTTGTAGATGGCTGAGTTTTTTTCAATCTCTCCAACCAAGATAAGCTTGCTTTTTTCTCTTTCTAGCTTTAATTGTTCCATTACGTACAGAAGATAGTAGATGAAATCTTCTTTGCTTTGGTATTGAAAACTATTGAAAAAATTGAGTTTACCATTTGGGGCATAAATCACCTCAAATTGCTCTCTTTGTACATTAATCAATAGCTCATTGTCATTCAATTTATTCAAACCAATAGCTTCTAATATAGGAGAAGAGAAATGCAATAATTGATGTGGCGGTAGCTTTGCTTTAAGCAAAAACTCCAAGCCACGTGGAATTGCAAAAACTACAACTGCATCGAAGCTTTCAAGTTTGGTGAAATGAAATTTAAGCTGGTTGTTTTCTTCTATAGGATGGTTAAAACTCAAGTAGCTCTCTACTTCTTTTTCATCGAACAGTGCTTGAGGAACAAGTGTATATAAGGAGTTGGAAAGGCATATTTGAATGTCTTTCTGTGTTTGGTACTCAGGGCTAGGTAGTATCTTTTCAAGGTTTCTCAACGCATCCACCCAATCGCCTTCCTTTTTAAAGTCAAACTGTTCGTATGAAAGGTAGGTTTGAGACTGATCGTCAAAAAAAGCAGAGGTCAGTTGAATTCTACTTAGTACTACAAAGTGCTTAAGTTGAGCAATTTTTCCACCATAGCGTTCATCAAAGAATCGAAGCTGTGGGGTAGGGGTTAGCGCCATGTCTCTGTTACCAGTTCCCGGTTGTAATTGGTTCGTTCATCGAACCTACTTTAATCAGATCCGTCAACTTAACTGCTTCATTTTTGGATTCAAGGCCTCTAAAAGCTTTTTCTAATGTTGTTGAAACTTCAAAAACATTTACTTTTACTTTGTTTTTCTCAATTACACCTGCTTGAATTTTGAATTCATCTCCACCAGCAAATGGGATGTATTTTAGAGAGTCAGCTGAAAATCCATCAGCAAAAATAGAACTTGCAGGCAATAAAGCAGTATCTCTAATTACAATACCCATTTCAACTGCTTCCACTTCTGTTAAAGAATCCGGAACATTACCAATTGCTTTAATAATGGTCAACGAATCATTTTGAACAAAATTTATTAATTCAGGAAAGTTCGCAGCATAGCGCCCTTTTTCTTGTTTAAATTTCTTTTGAGCTTTAACAACTTCCTTAAGTCTTTTCTGCACAACTTCTCTTCGTTGATCTGCCATGTCTCTGAAGTCAATCTTGTTTTGAACTCCGACGTAAATAAAATATGCTAATACAATTGCAATTGCAAATAAGGCTGCTTGAATACCGATTTTCATTGATCCTGTCTCTTATACACATCTGACGCTGCCGACGATCTACTCTGTGTAGA
>CAJXRL010000255.1 GCA_913059105.1 uncultured Flavobacteriales bacterium | reverse complement strand
GAGATTTCTGCCTGTCTCGTGGGCTCGGAGATGTGTATAAGAGACAGATATAAGAAAGATGGTATCACTTTAAAAAAGAAATGGGTTTATGAATATTATGGAGAATGCGAAAAAAAGCAATCTACTTTAACAAATAGTAAAGGTAAATTGTTGAAAAAGTGGACCTATGATTGCAAGAAAGAAGGTGAGGAGTTAATCAAGAAAAAGGATGTTAAACAGATTTGCTCTTGGGAGGAAACAGATGATAAGCATTTAATTAAAGTGCAACAAACGTTTGATGAAAAAGGGAATGTGGTCAAGATGATTTCTAAGTATAGAAGTTCAGATACTTCTTTGGTGTTCTATAAACGATACAATTCTGACAATGAATTGACCTTTGAAAGTGTTTATGATCCTGATATTAAAAGGCAATTATATTATAAATCTTACAAAAATGGGAAGGTGAAGTCCCAAACAAATTACAAGTATGATGGTGTAAAAGTAGTGAGTTATACTTGGTCGCGAAAAGGAAAGGTGAAATACAAGACACAATATGAGTATGGGCATGACAGTCAATTGGTTGCAATGAAAAGTTATAAAAATGAAGATAAAGTCACTCGAATTACTTCTATTTCTTATCAATAAATAAGTGATTAAAATCAGTTTTTGTGCTCTCCATTAACAATACATTTGCTACGTAAACTATTGCAACAAATAATTTGTTTTAGAGGTAAAATTTAACACAGATGGAAGACATTAGAAAAGAGATGCGAGATTTGAGAAGGGATTTTAGTTATGGAACCCTTGATGTGAAAGATGTACCTAAAAATCCTTTTGATTTGTTAAGAACGTGGCTAGATGATGCTGTGAAATTGGAGATAAAAGATGCCAATGCTTTTGTCTTATCAACTGCTATAAATAATATACCTGACGCTAGAGTTGTATTGATTCGTGACATTACTGATAAAGCGATTCACTTTTATACTAATTATGGTAGTAAAAAAGCTTCTGAGTTGGAAGTAAATCCTAACGCTGCAGTAAATGTTTTTTGGGCCGATATGGACCGACAAATTCGCATGCAGGTTGAAGTCAAAAAATTAGATAAAAAACTTTCGGACGATTACTTCAAAACTCGACCTCGGAAAAGTCAGATTGGAGCATGGGCTTCTATTCAAAGCAGTGCCTTAGAGTCTAGACAAAAATTAGAGGATAGAATTGAAGAATTGGAAAAACGATTCGAAGGACAGGAAGTTCCAAGACCCGAATTTTGGGGAGGATATGAATTAGTGCCAAGTTATTTTGAATTTTGGCAAGGAAGACCAAGTAGGTTGCATGACAGAATAATTTATGAAGGAAGCGTAAGAGAATGGAACACAAAAAGATTGTACCCTTAAAAGGTAATTTGAACAATTGAAAAGGTTAGAATCAGTTTATTTGTAAGTTCAATTTTACCATGCAAGAACTGGATCAATATATACTAAAGAGTGCTTTTCGAGAAGAACTCATATCTTCTGCACCAGCAAAAGAATTAGGAATAGTAGTTGTAATTCCAGCTCATGACGAAGATGATCTAATTGGAAGCGTTTCAAGTTTGCAAAATTGTCAGTTACCTACTTGTGCGGTAGAAGTGATTGTTGTATTTAACGCCTCGGAGATTTCTACATGCTCTGTAATTGAGCGTAATAAAACGGCAAAAGATAAACTAGAAGAATGGTATGCTTGCATAGAATCCGTAAACTTTGAGTTGTTTTGTTTAGAGGAAAATGCCCTTCCTAAAAAACATGCAGGCGTGGGTTTAGCTCGAAAAATAGGAATGGACGAGGCTACAAGGAGGTTTAATAAGATTAATCGTTCAAATGGATTGATTGTATGCTTTGATGCCGACTCTAGTTGCCAAGCAAACTACCTTGTTGAAATTGAAAAACATTTTGAATTAAATACTGGGTCCAGTGCATGTTCAATTCATTTTGAACATCCAATAGCAGGAGATGATTACCCATCAGATATTTATAAAGGCATAGAATACTATGAGCTGCATTTACGATATTACAAAAATGGGCTAGCATTTGCCAATTTGCCTTTTGCCTTTCATACAATTGGATCTTCAATGGCGGTGAAGGCCTTGGCGTATTGCGAACAAGGAGGAATGAATAAAAGAAAAGCTGGTGAGGACTTTTATTTCCTTCAAAAATTCATTGATATTGGAGCATTATCAGAATTAAATAGCACCATGGTTATTCCTTCACCAAGAGCATCTCATAGAGTTCCCTTTGGAACAGGTAGAGCAATTCAAGAAATGATAGACCATGAAAGGGAGATTCAAAAGAGTTATGCTTTTGAGTGTTTTGAAGTATTAAAAGAATGCTTTAATAATGTAGGCCATTTTTATGAGTTAGCAGGACTAGCCCATGCGACCCTTTTGGCTTTTGTTGGAGAGCAAAAATGGGAAGAAAAACTAAATGAGATACGTTCTCAGTCCACCTCAATTGAGCGATTCGAAAAACGATTTTTTCAGTGGTTTAATGCTTTTCAGACGTTAAAGTTTATTCATTTTTTGAGAGATAATTATTTTGATAATAAACCATTAGAGAGAGAAGTTCCGAAACTGTTGGAGAAATTGTCTGTTTCAAGTACAAGGAATAGTTTACTCGGAAAATTAAGAGAAATGGATAGGTCTTAATTTAATTGAGTCCTACGAAGAGACTCAACCTGATTATACAATCGATTATTCACAACCTTATAACCCGATTCAATTAATATGAAAATATCTTTTTCACGAGATTGTAGGTATTTAGAACTTGTCTGAGACGAGTGGAAGCTATTCATGTTAGTCATTCTTTTTAATGAGCTAATCTCTAATAAATTGATTGTGCTTTTAGTCGGAAGTTTCAATAAGATGGAGACCATTTCTTCTTCTGAACAACTTATTAATTCTATAGTGGAAATTGTTCTACGTTCTAAGAAATGAACAGTTTTCATTACTTTTTCAAAAGTTTGTTCACTGTATTTTCCTAAAATGTTGAGGGCCTCATCGGAAGAATAATCTAATAATAATCTCCATTCAAATCTGTTTATTCCTCTGGAATACAAGAATTCAGAGAAGTCTTCATTGAATAATTCTAACTCTTGATAAGTGAGATACCGATATTTTAAGTTGGTTTCGATTTGCTAAATGTATAGCAGAAAATTGAAATATCCAAATATCTACTTCTGAAGTAAGTTTGGTTCTAGTTCAATAATCCGTTCTCTCAATTTAGAAGTAATGGTAGTTGTCTTGTGAGTTTCGGGGTCAAAAGCAACTAAGGTTTGTAGTGCCTTTGCTGCATGGAATTCTCCTTTTTTATTGGTCGTCGTTATCACTGATTCAAAGGTGAAACTTTTATTGCCGAGCTTAAGAATTCGAGTATAAATTTGAAGTTTTTCACCAAACAAAACTGGTCTTAAAAAGTCAATCTCTATTCTAGCTACAAGAACGTTCAATTCTTGAATAGAATTGAAAATATTCAACAATTGCTGTGAATATGCAATTCTTGATTCTTCTAAGAAGTTCAAATAACGAGCGTTGTTTACATGCTGGAGTGCATCGATATCCATAAATCTTACAGGAATTTCTACACAATGTTTGTAATCACTCAATTGAATCTCGTTCATGTTATTTTTTTATAAAATTCCACATAAATATGAGAACCTTTAGCCAAATTGTAACTAGTTCAAATATATTTAATATATATATACACTGTCTCTTATACACATCTCCGAGCCCACGAGACAGGCAGAAATCTC
>CAJXRL010000254.1 GCA_913059105.1 uncultured Flavobacteriales bacterium | reverse complement strand
GAGTAGATCGTCGGCAGCGTCAGATGTGTATAAGAGACAGATTCTATACACTACAGCTTCAATAATTTTCTCATTATTTGACAACCAAACAGCCTCAAACACTTATGATTTTTTCAATCGAAGATATTCCTTAGAAAATGTCAATTATTTAATAATTTTTATATTGGCAATGATATTGCCATTCAGTTTATTAATTAAAAAATTTCAAAGTAAAATTTGGTTTATTTTAATTGTCTCTTTCTTAATGAAAATAGGCGCTTACTTTGAACGTTTTGTTATAATTTCAACTTCAACACATCGTGATTTTGACTCAAACGGGCCTATTGAAAGTTCAAATAACATTTGGATTGAATATCTAGTAATGGTTCTTGTACAAGGCTTCATTATAGCACTTGTTTTAATAGCAATACAGAAACTATATGAACATTATAAATTATCAGTCATAAATTCTGACTAAAGTTAATTTACAAGATAATTGAGACAGACTCACTGCTCATAACGCTCATATTTACCCCCCTACCCTTAACCATCGCCAACTTCTGCAAAGTAGATTTTTAGCAGAAAAAATCAGCTAATTGTGGCTTTTCAATTTAGCAACTTACAAAAGTCATACGTGCCTTATCGTATATACAGATTACAATACTTGAGGTTATTGGATAGAGAACAAGGCTCAATACCAATAAGCAATCACAACTTGCTGTAACATGTATTGGTTTGTTGGCAGTTACGCAAATTTTGGTAGCGGATTGATTTCCACAAAAATATGCCTTGGCTTTACGGAAAATCAAAAAAATAACGCTATTACAACTTCCAATAAAGTTGAAATATTAATCTTCGATTTAAAGGAAAAATATCCTCGCTTTGGAGCTAAGAAAATAGAGGTCCTTTTGTTAAACCATTGTTCTGAACAAGAAATACCATCTGTGGATTCTAAAATGAAAGTTTCGCGAGTAACCAACAATGGAGAACTGCGATGGAAAACTAAATATTGGGTATTCAATACAACAACTTTACAAGGAAAATATGTCGGTTTAACGCACATGGGAAGCAGTATTTGGAGAGTGAATCATAGAAGCGTATTTTTAGGTTTCTTTGGTGAGTTAATTAGAAAAAACAATGAAACAACGATCACTGATTATAGTAATACTATTGAACTTAATATTTGAAGGATTTTTTGGGAGTGCTTTATTTGCCCAAATCAACATTGACTCTTTAAAAGCCACATGGGAAAATGAGTCTGCTCATGATACCGCCAGGCTACATGCCCTGGAGCAATTAGTTGATGACAAGTATCTCTTTAGTCAACCTGATTCTGCTTTTTATTTTCTGCAATTAGAGATTGAATTCGCTGAATCAAAAGGTCTGAAAAAGTACATAGGTAATGCATTGAATAACCAAGGGTTTGCTTTTTTAATAAAAAACAACTTCTATAAAGCGTTAGAATACTTTGAACAGGGCTTAGAAATTAGGCAGCAAATTGGCGACTCGTTGGGAATTTGTAGCTCGCTTAATAATTTCGGTATACTCTATCAAACGCAAAAAAAATTCACGAAATCATTGGAATATTATCAGCGAGTCTTAAAATTTCTTGAAGCTATCCATGATAAAAGAAGAATTGCCGGTACATCAATTAACATGGGAGGCGTCTATTTAGAAATTGGGGACTATGCCAATGCACTCTTTTATTCTCAGAAAGGTGTAACCATTTCTAAGGAGATTGGAGAGAATCGTTTTTGGGCCAACGGATTGGATTATATTGGAAAGGTCCACCTTGCAAAAGGCGACTACTCTAAAGCGCTTAGTGTATTTGAGAAGAGCTTAGAAATATTTAATGAAATTGAAGATAAAAATGGAAGCGGAATAATTAGTAACAATATTGGTCGAATTTATAACAAACAGGGATACTACGAAAAAGCACTGACCTGGTGCAAAAAAAGTTTAATGATAAGTGAAGAATTAGAGTCCTTTTTAGACCAAAAAAAATCATGTAAATGCTTGTATGATGCTTATAAAGCTCTCGGCGACGTGAACAATGCCTTGCTGTATCATGAAAAGATGATGGTGCTTCAGGAGGATTTACCAAAAGATGAAATAAGTATAAAACTTTAGCAGATAGAGTTTGCTAAGCAGGTCCTTTCCGATAGTCTTTCTCAGGTACAAAAAAATTTACAAACCGAAATTGCTCATCAATCAGAACTGCAAAAAAAGGATCTCATACGCAATACGTTGCTAGCCTCAGGAATACTGTTTCTAGTATTGGTCGTCGGTCTTCTTTCTCGCCTCCGATATATCCGAAAAACAAAAGCGGTCCTGGAAGAAAAGAACCTTCTTATTGAAGCCGAAAAAGAAAAAGCTAAATCCTCTGAGAAAGCCAAGCAACAATTCCTCGCTAGCATGAGCCATGAAATTCGAACTCCCATGAACGCGATAAAAGGGATGACTGATATCCTGCTCCGACGAGAACCACAACAGCATCAACTTTCCTACCTAAACGCGATAAAAGAATCTTCCAATTCACTCATGATAATAATTAATGACATTCTTGATATTTCGAAAATTGAAGCTGGGAAAATAGACTTGGAAGAAATTCCGTTCTCATTATTAGATGTGATTGGAACTGTCAATACAATCATGCTGTTCAAAGCGGAAGAAAAAGGCTTGCAATTAAAAACAAACATTGAAAAAGACATAGCGACTTTAGTCATTGGAGACCCAACTAGGTTGCTCCAAATCCTACTTAATCTGGTTAGCAATTCCATTAAATTCACTGAAAAAGGAACGATCACTATTCAGTTGAAATTCGAACAAAAGGAATCGGCCCAAATCATTGCAAAATTTTGTATCTCAGATACTGGCCTGGGTATTGAGGAAGACCGCCTAGAAAAAATATTCAATTCTTTTGAGCAGGCTAATTCCGATACTACTCGAAAATTTGGAGGCACAGGATTAGGTCTCAGCATTTCCAGAAAATTGGTAGAAATCCAAGAGGGTAAAATATGGGCAGAAAGTAAAAAAGGAAAAGGGAGTCAGTTTTATTTTACGCTTCCATATTTTATCAGTGATTCTAAAGAAAATTCTAGTACAAACGAAATTGGTGTCAATTCAGGAAATTATGCAGAGCAATTGAAAGGAATCAAAGTATTGTTAGTGGAAGACAATGCTTTTAATGCCATCGTCGCTCAGGAAGAGTTAGAAGATGCCATTGAAAATGTAACTGTTACCGTTGCAGAAAATGGATCTATTGCTGTAGAACAACTTAACCTTGGCGATTTTGATGTTGTATTAATGGATGTTCAAATGTCAATAATGAATGGTTATGAGGCAACTCGCGCAATACGAGAACAAACAGATAAAAAATCTAAAATTCCAATTATAGCCATGACTGCCAATGTATTGAAAGAAGAAATAGAAAATTGCTTTGAAGCTGGCATGAATGATTTTATTGGCAAACCATTTGATACCCAAGAGCTAATTCAGAAAATTTTTAAACTTATTAAAACCTAATACTATGTCCAATTAAAATAGTAAAGTATTTATTGCAGATGACGAGCCTTTATTTTTAGACCAGAACTTTTGTAGAAAGAATAACTCATTTTTGCTACGATTCTGACATGAAAGTTCAGAGAGTAACAAACAATGGAGCGCTCAGGTGGAAAACCTTTTCTGGGTATACGTAACCCTCTCTTTAAAGGGAAATAAGTCGGAATTTGACATATCGGAAATGGCATTTGGGCAATTTATTACAGAGGTGTATATTTAGGCTTCTTCGATGAATAT
>CAJXRL010000253.1 GCA_913059105.1 uncultured Flavobacteriales bacterium | reverse complement strand
CTCGGAGATGTGTATAAGAGACAGTTACAAGATCGGGCAAGCATTGCTAACAAAGCAAAAGCGGATCTTTTTATCTGCATTCATGCAAACGCAGGTAGCTCTTCTGCATTTGGGACTGAAACATGGGTAATGGGTGAGGCTAATTCAGAGGCCAATATGAGGGCTGCAAAACGGGAAAATTCGGTAATTTTAATGGAGGATAATTATCAATCGAAATATGGAAATTTTGATCCAAATTCCGCAGAGTCATACATCATCTTGAGCCTTTCCATTAAAGCTCATCAAAAACAAAGTATCGCATTTGCTGAGAAAATTCAAGCGCAATTTCGTGAAAGGGTAAGCAGGAAAGATAGAGGTGTCAAGCAAGCAGGGTTTCTTGTCTTACATCAAACTACTATGCCTAGTGTATTAATAGAGACAGGTTTTCTAACCAACAAAAACGAAGAGCGATTTTTAACTTCAAAAGAAGGGCAAGATTATTTAGCTTCTGCAATTTATAGAGCTTTTAAGGAGTATAAACAAGAAGTTGAATCTGTTTCTCAATCTATTATAGATGAAAGTATAGAGCAAGATGCTGAAGTGGTTAAGCCAAATATAGAAGAGAAAAAACTTGAGTCTGTTACAAAAGAAGTAGAAAAACCAGCAAAAGAATTGAAGAAAGAAGTTGCTGAAATGAAAGTGGATCAGATTGAAAAGAAGAATTTGGAAAGGAAACTTGAAGAAGGGCTGTTATTTAAAGTTCAAATTGCCACCTCTACAAACAAAGTGAAAACTATTTCGGAAAATTTTAAAGGCTTAAGTGAAGTTAGCTTTTACGAAGCAGGAGGACTATTTCGTTATACATATGGAGCGGAAAAAACTTGGGAAGCGGCAAGTGTATTGCAAAAGAAGGTTAAAGAGAATGGTTATGAAGACGCTTTTATAGTAGCATTTCATAATGGGAAAAGAATTGCCGTAGGAGAGGCTGTGAAACTTTTGAAGGAAGATAAATAATTAAATTAGCAACATGAAAATAAGTAAAGAAGTAAAAATAGGTGGAGTCATGTTACTCTGCATCTTCCTTGCTATTTGGGGTGCGAATTATCTGAAAGGGAAAAATATATTTGATAAAAGCTTAAAATTATATGCCGTATATAACAATGTTGGTGGGCTTTCAAGAACCAATCCTGTCATGTTTAGTGGTAATAAAGTTGGTCAAGTTGAGAGTGTTGAGTTTTCTAAGGACTTTACGGGTAAATTAATTGTTCAATTTTCTATTACGGAGTCATTTATTAAAATTCCCCGCGATTCAAGAGCAGCAATTTTTAGTGATGGATTTTTAGGGGGAAAGGCAATTAACATTGAATTGGGAGAAAGCATTACAATGGTTAAAGATTCAGATACACTTGAATCTTCAATTGAAGCATCTCTTCAAGATGCAGTAAATCAGCAAATAGCCCCTTTAAAAAATAAAGCTGAGGATTTAATTGGTTCCATTGATTCAGCGATTACAACGGTGAAATCCATTTTCAATACCAAAGCACAAGCAGATATTGGTTCGAGTATCACGAACATAAAACAGTCTTTAGAGGTATTTAAAAGAACAATGGAGGATGCTGATGCCATGGTAAATGAGAACCGTCAGAGTCTTAGCCGAATCTTTGCAAATGTTGAATCAATCACTCAAAATTTTGAAAATAACAACAAGAAATTGGATCAGACCTTATCTAATTTAAAGATGATCAGTGATTCTCTAGCAGGAGCCAACTTGCAGCAAACAGTCAATAATGCTTCAATTGCTATGCAAGAAGTGGCGGAGTTAATGCAGAAAGTGAACAATGGTGAAGGGTCATTGGGTGCATTGATGAACAACGATACTTTATATCAGAATCTTGAAGCTGCGGCTTATGATCTAGATCAGTTAATGTTAGATATGAGATTGAATCCTGAACGATACGTTCACTTTTCAATATTTGGCAGAAAAGATAAGGGCGCTAAGAAGGGTCCGTGATAAGCTTTATTACCTAATTTTACTTTCATGGGTGTAGAAAATATTTTATTTATTGTTGCATTCGCTGCAGCGGTGTTTTTGTTCTCCAAAAACTTAAAAAAAATTATCCGAAACATTAACTTGGGGAGAGATATAGCTATTTCTGACAATAAATCCGCTCGTTGGAAAAAAATGATTTTGGTGGCCATTGGACAATCTAAAATGGTGGTTAAGCCGGTATCTGGTGTAATGCACATTGTGGTTTACGCAGGATTTATCATTATCAATATTGAAGTTTTAGAAATTATTATTGATGGTATTTTAGGCACGCATCGTGTTTTTGCTGCACCTTTAGGAGGCTTTTATGATTTCTTAATTGGTTCTTTTGAGATATTAGCACTCTTGGTTCTATTGGCTTGTGTTGCGTTTTTGATAAGAAGAAATGTTATGACAATTAAGCGTTTCGGCATGAAAGAAATGTTGGGATGGCCAAAAACAGATGCTAACATTATTCTAATAGTTGAAGTGCTGTTAATGGGCGCTTTCTTAAAAATGAATGCTGCTGATCAAGTGTTGCAGGCAAGAGGAGTAGAACATTATATTGCAGCCGGTTCTTATCCTATAAGCCAATTTCTAGTTCCGGTGATGGAAAACTTCTCCGACGGAACTATCATATTTTTTGAGAGAGGAATGTGGTGGTTTCATATTCTTGGAATATTGGCTTTTCTGAACTACTTACCTTATTCAAAGCATTTTCACATTATGTTGGCTTTCCCTTCTGTTTTTTATTCAAAACTAAAACCTAAAGGAGAATTTGATAATATGGATTCTGTGAAGAAAGAAGTTGAGCTGATGTTTGATCCTGATGCTGACCCATATGCTGCTCCAGTGGAACCAGAAGGTCCTATTGAAAGATTTGGAGCTAAAGATGTGACCGATTTAAATTGGAAACATTTAATGGACTCGTATTCCTGTACTGAATGTGGAAGATGTTCCGAACAATGTCCTGCTAGTCAAACGGGGAAATTGCTTTCTCCGCGAAAGATAATGATGGACACTCGTGATCGAGTGGAGGAAGTTGGAAAGAACATTGACAAGAATGGCAAAGATTTTTCTGATGGAAAATCTTTATTAGGGGATTATATTTCTGAAGAAGAATTGTGGGCATGCACTACTTGTAATGCATGCGTTGATGCTTGTCCTATTGAATTGAATCCTCTTTCTATTATAATGGAAATGAGAAGAAGCTTGGTTATGGAAGAGTCTAAAGTTCCGACCGAATTAGCAGGTATGCTAACAAATATTGAAAATAATGGCGCTCCATGGCAGTTTTCTCAAACAGATAGAGCAAATTGGATAAATGAAGAATAAAAAAGATTTAAAACTCAAGACAGTTGAACAAGACGGACATTTAATAAGTCCAGTATTGGCAGATGATTGTAAAAATTATTTGATTGATATTGATGGAACAATATGTGACGATATTCCGAACGAAGAACCAGAAAGAATGGCAACAGCTAAGTTGTACCCTGATGCATTGGAAACGACCAATAAATGGTTTGATGAGGGGCATATTATTACTTATTTTACTTCTAGAACTGAAGAACACCGTGATGTAACTGAAAAATGGTTGAATGATAATGGATTTCTATATCATGCACTCCTAATGGGTAAGCCAAGAGGAGGAAATTATCATTGGATAGACAATCATCTGGTAAAGGCAACTAGATTTAACGGAAAGTTTACGGATTTAGTAAAAAACTGTCTCTTATACACATCTGACGCTGCCGACGATCTACTCTGTGTAGA
>CAJXRL010000252.1 GCA_913059105.1 uncultured Flavobacteriales bacterium | reverse complement strand
GTTTTTCCCCTGAGCAATTCCACTTATTTTTTCAAATACAGCAGCTGCATTAAAAGCTTTTGCAACAGCCCCTTTTCTTATAATTTCAATACTCTTAATTACATCTCCCTGAGCAATTAAATCAACAGTACCTTGTCCTTCTATAACGTATCCAAAAACCGTATGTCTTCCATCTAAATGTGGAGTAGGTTGATGAGTAATAAAGAATTGACTGCTATTTGTAGCAGGCCCTCTATTTGCCATAGACAATGTTCCAGCTCTATCGTGCTTCAAGTTTGCATTAAATTCATCTTTGAATGAATAACCAATCTCACCTGAACCAGTTCCTGTAGGGTCGCCACCTTGAATCATAAAATTGGCTATTACTCTATGAAATTTAATCCCATCATAAAACGGAGTTCCATTTGGTTTTTTATTGTTTTTAATCTTGCCTTCAGCAAGTCCAACAAAATTGGCAACTGTTAAGGGTGTTTTTTCCATTTCAAGTTTAATTAAAATACTTCCTTTCGACGTATTAATTTTTGCGTATAGGCCATCCGCTAGTTTATCTTGTGCTGTACAAGAGATGGTTACCATTAAAATTAGAAGTCCTCCTATTAATTTTTTCATTTTTTTCATTTTTATTATTGTTAGTACTGAAGCAAATAGTTTGCCAAATTTAATTTAATAAATACTTGAGATTAATCGCAGCCTATGGCTGTAATCTCGCTTTTCTTGATTATAAATACCTTGATGGTCCAATTTGTCAATTCTTACTTTACCGGAAGCATGAATTATACGGTTGTTTGACAAAATAATTCCAACATGGGTGATATTTCCTTCATCATTGTCAAAGAAGGCTAAATCACCTTCTTCTGCTTCTTCAATGAAAGATAGTGGTTGGCCCATAGAAGCCTGCTGTGAAGCGTCTCTTGGTAGATAAATCCCATTTAATTTATAGATTAACTGAACAAAACCTGAGCAATCAATACCAAATGGAGATCTACCGCCCCATTGGTAAGGAGCATTTAAGAGCATATAGGCATTCTCGGTCAGTTTTTTCTTGTTATGTACTTCGTTAGAATCTAAACTGTTTCCTTCAAACCTCCAAACTGACTCTTTTACATCAACCAGTTTGTTTTCGATATTAGGAAGATCAGAACCCATTAAAATTGTCATCAATTCGCTTCCATCTTCTTTGGTTAAAACCTCCGCTAAATCAGAAACAACAAGAGATTTTTGAGCATTCAATTGTTCAAATTCTCGTTGAGTAATAAATTTAAACTGGTTTTCGTCCATCCAACATTCATAACTATCGTGAGCTGTTTTAACCCGATACCAACTGCGCTTTTTCTCATACACTTTTAAGGTTTCCCCAAAAAGCAATTGAGTTACTTGCTCGCTGCTATCTGCTGCTTCAGCTCTGCAAGGTACTACGCTTAAATGTCCAATTCCGTATTTCATTCTTATCGAAAGAAAATTCTATTGAATGTTTTCAATTACAAAAGCAGAAGCACCGCCGCCGCCATTACATATTCCTGCACCACCGTACTTTCCACCATTCTGCTTCAAAACGTTGATTAAGGTTACTAATATTCTTGATCCTGAATTTCCAAGTGGGTGACCTAAAGATACTGCTCCACCATTGATATTTACCTTAGCAGGATCTAAACTCATTTGCTGAGTATTTGCAATTCCAACAACAGCAAAAGCTTCATTTAATTCAATAGCGTCTAAATCGCTCATTTTTAATCCTGCTTTCTCAATTGCTTTAGGTAAAGCTTTTGCAGGCGCTGTTGTAAACCACTCAGGCGCTTGTGCAGCATCTGCAAATGAAACAATTTTAGCTAATGGTTTTAAACCTAAACTTTCCATTTTTTCTTTACTCATCATTACCAAAGCTGAAGCTCCGTCATTAATAGTTGAAGCATTGGCAGCTGTTACACTTCCTGCTTTGTCAAAAACAGGTCTAAGGTTTGGAATTTTATCAAAGAATACATTTTTGTATTCTTCATCATGATCAAATACTTTTGGATCGCCTTTTCGCTGAGGAATCATAACTGGAACAATTTCCTCATCAAATTTGCCTGCTTCCCACGCCGCAGCAGATTTTTTATATGACGTGATAGCGAATTCATCTTGGTCTTCTCTAGAAATATTGCAATCCTTTGCACATAATTCTGCAGCATTACCCATTGGGTAATCATTATACACATCAATCAATCCGTCTTTGGTTAAGCCATCTATTACTTGACCGTTTCCATATTTGTATCCAGTTCTTGCCTTATCAAGGTAATAAGGTGCTTGAGACATGTTCTCCATTCCTCCGGTAACCACAACGTCGTTATCACCTAACATAATAGATTGAGCGCCTAACATAGTTGCTTTCATTCCCGAAGCACATACTTTATTAATGGTAGTGCAAGGTACATTTACGCTTAAACCAGCAAATATAGCAGCCTGTCTAGCAGGTGCTTGACCTAAATTTGCCTGAAGTACATTTCCCATGTAAACTTCTTGAACTTCGTTTTTGTCCAATCCAATTTTATCAATAGCGCCTTTAATAGCAACCGCTCCTAATTTAGGAGCACTAATTCCTGATAATGTGCCGTTAAAACTGCCCATTGGTGTTCTTACAGCAGATACAATATAAACTTCTTTCATTGAATTTATCTTTTTGTTAGATTGTCAAAATTAACCATTCTATAGTTGAATTTTAAAGGGATTGAAAGGCAATAATTTTGAGTTTCGTGAAAGAATTTTATTTACTTTGTTGTCGCTAAGGGGATGGGTTATTTAGATACAAAAAAAGAGTTGAAATTGCAAAAAAGAGATTGCCAAAATTGTGATTTTCAATACGACGGTGGCCATTGTCCAAACTGCGGGCAACAGTTTTTGGAAGGCCGTTTTACTATTGGTGAATCCGTTAGTTGGTTTTTTGACAAGCTATTTAACTTAGAAAAAGGACTTTTCCATACAATCAAAGAACTTGTGCTGAATACAAATGAAATGCTCACAAAGTATTTCAAAAAAGCAACTGTTACTTTCATGCATCCTTTTAGGTTTGCATTTTTGATGGCAACTATTTCAGCAATTCTAACTGTTTTTAGCGGAACGTTTGATTCTAGTTCAATCATGCAATTTTCGGAAGGGTGGAATAATTACGAAATTGAGAATAAGCCAAGTGATGCTCAAATGGAAATGGGCATAGAGGTACTGGAAACCATCAAGAAATATTTTGCGTTTATTCTTCTAATCAACATTCCATTTTACGCATTGGCTTCCTTTTTATTTTATTATAAACGTAGATTGAATTTTACAGAGCACTTAATATTAAATTGTTATGCATTAGGTTTTTCATTATTAATGGGCCTTCCTCTAGTTTTGTTAATGTTAGCTGAAAATGGTTTAGCTATTTATTCAATTCTAAACCCAATCATTACCATATTGTCCTTCGCCTTTATTTATCATAAATTTTTCAAAGAGAATTACTTCATAAGCTTGCTTAAAACTCTCTTGTTTTATGCGCTCTTTGTGATTATTATTGTCGTTATTTTTTTAGTGGTCGCCATTGTTCAACAATTTATATTTGGGTAAAGGAATGTCAAAAAATGTACTATTTATAAGTTATGATGGCTTGACAGATTCTCTTGGTCAAGCGCAAATTTTGCCATATCTCATTGGGTTAAGTAAAGAGGGACATAGGGTTTATATATTGAGCTGCGAGAAAAGCGAAAACTTTTTAAAGAACCGGGCAATAGTATCTCAAAAATGTAAGGACGCAAATATTGAATGGAATTACATTG
>CAJXRL010000251.1 GCA_913059105.1 uncultured Flavobacteriales bacterium | reverse complement strand
GTCGATAAAATCTACTGCATTCAAATCAGGATTCTCTAATAAGTCTCGAATTTTATTGATCCAACTGTCAAAGCTAGACTCCTCTGCCCCCTCTTTATATTTCCAATGTGCAGCAAAACCCTTTTCAGCAATATCGTCCATTCGTTTTGAACGGATTTGAACCTCCACCCACTTGCCACCAGGACTCATCACAGTTGTATGCAACGATTCATAACCGTTGCCTTTAGGAGTAGACACCCAATCTCTTAATCGGTCAGGATTTGGTTGATAAAAATCAGTTACTATAGAATAGGTATTCCAACAAACCGTTTTTTCCCGCTCTGGCTCTGTATTCAGTATAATTCGGATGGCAAATACATCGTAAATCTCTTCAAAGCTTACGTGCTTTGTCTTTATCTTATTATAAATCGAGTAAACTGATTTTGTACGGGCCTTGATACTAAAATTAAATCCTTGCTTTTCTAACTCCTTTTTTATTGGAGAACTAAACTGATTAACAAACCTTGTTCTTACCGCTTGTGACTTTTGAAGCTTTGTTGTGATTTCAGCATATATCTCAGGATCAGTGTATTTTAATGACAAATCCTCTAACTCAGTCTTCAAAGCGTACAAACCCAAACGATGCGCCAACGGAGCATATAAAAAAATGGTTTCTGAAGCTATTTTTAACTGTTTGTCTCGACGCATTGCATCCAAGGTTCTCATGTTATGCAGTCGGTCAGCCAATTTGATAAGAATCACCCGAACATCATCTGATAAAGTCAATAATATTTTTCGGAAGTTCTCGGCTTGCATGGAAACTGAGTAATCTATTACCTCAGATATTTTGGTTAAACCGTCAATAATCATCCGCTCCTTTTTCCCAAACAAACGTTCTACATCATCAAGCGTAATGTCAGTATCCTCGACAGTATCATGCAATAAAGCACAAACTATTGAAGTTGTTCCTAAGCCAATTTCTTCCGCTGCAATTCTTGCAACTTCAATAGGATGGTACACATAGGGCTCCCCAGACTTTCTGCGCATGTCCTTGTGAGCTTCTATAGCAACATCAAAGGCCTTTCGAATTCTTGCCTTGTCCTCTTTGTTATCTACCGCTTTACTTACCCTCAATAAAGCTCTATACTTCCTTCCTAATTCCTTATTTTCTGCCTCTAAGTCTATCAAATCTGTAGCTTTTAATCATAGTAAATGTAGTTACTTTTCGTCAGAAAAGCACTCTAAATTCACTACAACATCGAATAGTATTGAGTATTTTCGTGGAGCTATTAAAAGTTGGAATTATGAAGCAGAAATCGCTTTTCGAAGAATTTGACACCAGTTCACATCGTGAATGGAATGATAAAATAATAAAAGACTTAAAAGGAAAGAACTACGAAGAAACCTTAGTTTGGGAAGATGAAAATGGGATTGAACACCAACCTATTTATTCCAAAGAGAGCATTACTAATAAAGTATTAATAAAAGCCATTCAGGCAGCGCAAAAAAAGTCAACTCATTGGGGCAACGTACAGCTTTTTGATGCGCTTGCAGATAACGCTGTTAAAGTTGTAACCGATAGTTTAAAAAATGGATTAGATTTTGCCTTTATTGAGAATGCTACAAATTACAAATCATTTATAAATTCAAAACCGGAAGGAAAGAAAATTTATTTCTTTCTAAATCAAATTGATACAAATAATTTACCAAAACGTTTTTTGGTTGATCCTGTAAAAAAACTACTCTTAAAAGAACCCTATGCAGCAGAAAATTTAACAAGCCTTAAATCTCTCTTTCAAGTTCGTTTAAATGACCTTAAGCCCGATCATTTTTTATTGGTTGACGGGAGTATTTACAAAGAAGCTGGAGCCACAATAATTCAAGAATTAGCCTATACTTTATCTCACGCTGTAGAATATTTCGACAAAATGACGGAAGAAGGTTTCACTGCTGATGCAGTAGCAAGAAGTTTCATATTTAAGTTGGGCTATGGTAATTCATACTTCTCTGAAATTGCTAAAGGAAGAGCTTTTCATTTTTTAGTAGACCAACTATACCAACAGTACAAAATAAAACACAGAATTGTAATTTGGGGTGATGCATCTAGATATTATCAATCTCACAAAGATCCACACACAAACCTATTACGACTAAGTTCTCAAGCCATGTCTGCTGTTTTAGGAAATTGCAATTTGGTGAGTTTACCTGCCTTCGATGCATTAGAAGATTCCAGTTCATTCGGAATGAGAATGTCTAAAAACATACCTTTAATTCTAAAAGAAGAATCATCTTTTGAACAAGTTAGAGATGCCGCAAATGGCTCATACTATATTGAGCAACTGAGTGCTGAGATAGCTCAAAAAGCATGGGTTTTGTTTTTAGATATTGAGAAACAAGGAGGGTTGTTAGCGTTTCATAACAGTGGTAAATTAAGTGATGAATTGACTAACAGTCATGAAAGTCGATTGTCAAAATACAAGTCTAATGAAAGAAGTTTATTAGGTGTAAATCGATTTGAAAACACAAAATCGAAGGATTTAAAAGTAGCAGCAAACGGAACAGATGGCATTTCTGCTAAAGTTCTATCAAAAGAAGTAAAAGCATGAGACCGGAATTTAAACCTTTAAATAACGCTGTTGAATCATACGACGAGGTCCAAGTAAGCACTTGGAATACAGCAGAAAATATCGAATTAAAATCAGCTTACTTTGAGCAAGATATCGTTTCATTAAAGCAGGTAGATTACATTGCAGGAATTGCTCCCAACTTACGTGGCCCTTATTCAACCATGTACGTTATGCGGCCGTGGACGATTCGACAATATGCAGGTTTCTCCACTGCTCAAGAATCAAACGCATTTTACCGTAGAAACTTAGCGGCGGGTCAAAAAGGTCTGTCAGTAGCATTTGATTTGGCAACACATAGAGGATACGACTCTGATCACCCACGGGTAGTTGGTGATGTTGGAAAAGCAGGTGTAGCCATTGATTCTGTAGAGGACATGAAAATTTTATTTGACCAAATTCCGTTAGATAAAATGTCAGTTTCTATGACAATGAATGGAGCTGTTATTCCAATTATGGCGTTTTACATTGTTGCTGCTCAAGAATCGGGCGTATCTGAAGAGCAACTTAGTGGAACCATCCAAAATGATATTCTAAAGGAGTTTATGGTAAGGAATACCTACATCTATCCTCCTTTGCCTTCGATGAGAATTATTGCAGATATTTTCCAATATACTGCAGAGAAAATGCCAAAATTCAATTCCATCAGTATTTCTGGTTACCACATGCAAGAAGCAGGAGCTACAGCAGATATTGAGTTAGCCTACACCCTTGCAGATGGTTTAGAGTATTTAAAAACAGGAATTGCTGCAGGCTTAAAAATCGATGAGTTTGCTCCTCGCCTATCTTTCTTTTGGGCTATTGGCATGAATCACTTCATGGAAATTGCCAAAATGAGAGCTGGAAGAATGTTATGGGCAAAAATGGTGAAACAATTCAACCCAACCAACCCCAAATCAATGGCATTGAGAACTCACTGCCAAACTTCTGGTTACAGCTTAACCGAACAAGACCCGTTTAACAATGTTGCTAGAACATGCATTGAAGCAATGGCCGCAGCTTTTGGTGGAACTCAAAGCTTGCATACCAATGCGTTGGATGAAGCCATTGCCTTGCCAACAGACTTTTCTGCACGAATTGCGCGTAACACTCAAATTTACTTACAAGAAGAAACGGATATAACCAAAGTAGTAGACCCTTGGGGCGGATCTTATTACGTAGAGTCTGTCTCTTATACACATCTCCGAGC
>CAJXRL010000250.1 GCA_913059105.1 uncultured Flavobacteriales bacterium | reverse complement strand
CGAGATTTCTGCCTGTCTCGTGGGCTCGGAGATGTGTATAAGAGACAGGGGTTTTGGATGGCTGCTGCAATTTTTGCAATTCCTTCAGCAGTTGCGTCTGCAATGCTTAAGATCTCAGCTGCTTGTCCTTCAGCCTCGTTAATTCTTTTTTGCTTTTCACCTTCAGACCGAGCAATTAATTCTTGTTTGTCACCGTCAGCACGATTCATAGTTGCTTGTCGTTCCCCTTCAGAGGTTGCAATCGTCGCTCTTTTCTCACGCTCAGCTCTCATTTGCTTTTCCATCGCATCTTTAATGCTTTGAGGTGGTGTAATGTTCTTAATTTCGTATCGAGTTACTTTAATTCCCCATGGGTCAGACGCCTTATCAACAGCATTTACAATGGTAGAGTTAATTTGGTCTCTTTCTTCAAAGGTTTTATCTAGTTCCATTTGACCAATAATACTACGCATGGTAGTTTGAGCCAACTGAATGGAGGCAAATGGGTAGTTGTCAATTCCATAAGAAGCTTTTTTAGCATCCATAACTTGTAAGTATAAAACCCCATCAACTTCTACGGAAATGTTGTCTTGGGTGATACAAATCTGAGCTGAGACATCAATTACCTGTTCTTTTAAAGTATGCTTGTAGGCCACTCTGTCCATGAATGGGATAATGATGTGAAAACCTGCTAATAAGGTGCCTTTGTATTTTCCAAATCGTTCAATAACAAAAGCAGAACGTTGCGGTACAATTTTAATAGTTGATATAAATAAGAAGATTAATACTACGATTAACCCAATAAGTATGATAGTTCCTTGATTCATTATTTTATGTTTTTAAAGGTTCAACAATTAATTTAATGCTCTTCATCCCTACAATGATCACCGCCATTCGGGATTCTATTTTAGTAGAAGAACAGGCTTCCCATTGGCTACCGTTAAATTCTACTTTGCCGTCTTTTCCTGGTTCAATTTCTGTTAAACTCACAGCTTGGCTTCCTATGAATCCATTTTCAATATCTTCTACTCCGTTGATAGACACATCCATGTATTTTTTTCGAATACTCTTTCTAAGTAATAATAAACTTCCTACTGAAGTCAAACTAAATAGCAGTAATTGACTGTTTATCGATAGATCTATTCCCAATAGAACTGCTGCCGTCACCCATGCTCCAACTCCGAAAAAAACGAAGATTAAGCCCGGCACAACCAACTCTAACAAGAGTAATCCAACCCCGATTAAAAACCAGATGACCTCTGGGTCTAGCACTGTTATATCTATTTCCATAATTACTAATTTAACGCTATACGTCAAAAAAATGATCAAAAATGTGAAGAGCGGTTACCCGCTTACATGTTCAGTAAAAAAGAGTGTTTTTCAAATTCAATACCATTTACGATTATAGCAATTCCATGTTCTCCTGAGTAGTATTTCCTTGTATTAATGGGTTTGAACGCATGTGATTTTGAAAGCTGTAACTTTTCATTACTTTGGAAATTTCTTTCCGATAATTTGAACACCTTTTTCGTTTGTCGTCCATTATTTTTCATCAAGTAGACGGCATACTCCAAGCGAACAGCTACCTTTTTGTTAGTTTTATTTTCAATTGTAAAACTGAATGTGACGGATTCTCCAAACTCTATTTCTTTTTGATTTAATTGAAAATTGGAAAACTGCAAATCGTTAACATCAGCATATCCAAAAAGGGACATGGTTTTTGGGTTACCAGCTTTTAGCAAGGTTCTCATACCGTGCTTAACAATCCAATTACTGTGGTCATGTGAGCCATGCCATTTGTGCGCTAGCTGCAATGCTAAAACAGGTAAGTCTTTAGAAATATCATTCAAATTGTTAGCAACACTCTTTCTAACAAAAAGGGAATTGTCAGCTTTTAAGTTTTCTAAAATTGGAACAATCAAAGTGGCATCTTTTTTAAATCGTGGCAAAGCCATGGCCCAAGGCAAACGAGAACGGCAACCTTCAGATGAGAGTCTTCGCACATTTTGATGTGAATGCGTTGACCATTTTAGCATTTGTTGCATGGTTTCCGCTTCATATTTTAAGATGAATGGTCGAATGGCAAATTCGCAAGTTGTGTAAGTTGTAATGTGCTCAATGGTTTTCATTGATTCATTAAAATTGTCTAGACCTAATTCTATTATAATTTCAGGAATAAACATGTATTCAAACCTTGAAATATTCAAATTTGCGTCAACTAAACAACTTGTTAACTTGCGCAGAAGTGGAGCTGCTTTTTTATAATCATTTGGCAATTCTTGAGCAGTGACTTGAGCTAACCGGGTCAAGCGTTGCTTCAACGCCAATTGCTCCCAATTGCCTTCAAATACTTTTTGGGCAAACTGATCTTTTTGTAAATTCGGTAGTAGTTCTTTCCATGTTGAACTGAGAAGATTTACAAATTCTAATGTAAAGACATTTTTGAGTGGTTCGGGCATGGGTTAAATTGGCTGGCAGTTTATTCATTTGTTTGATGAAACAAGTTTACCAATTACTAACCAAATGCAATACTCATTTATCTACGAATGTTACTTAATTCAGTTTCCAATTCTAATTTTTGAACTTGTTCTGCTGATGACAATGTTCCTATAATTAGATTGTTACTCTCGTATGGATCAGCTTGTAAATTGTAAAATTCTTCAGAATTTGATTTCACAATTAACTTATAGTCTTTATTTCTGATGGTCCACGATTCATCGGTACCATTGTCAATTTCGGAGTATACAAAATCGCGGTGCTTTTTAGCGGTAGAAAATAAGGAATAGAAACTCTTACTGTCATTGCGTTCAGTTATTGAGCTTCCGGCAAGGTTGGCTATGGTGGTGAATAAATCAACACTACTCACTAAGCTGCTATCAATTCCTGTTCTTGAAACCCCTTTCCCTGAAACAAATAGAGGCGTATTTATTCCTCCTTGGTACAACGAGCCTTTTGCCTTGGTGCGTGAGTACGGAGATTGGGCCACTTGATTCGGACTGCCATTGTCTCCAATGAATATAATTACGGTATTATTTCGCTCATTCGTGGAAAGGCTATTTAGTACTCTATTGATTTCATAATCCATAGATTCAATCGCCGCCAAGTAATAAGGTATAGGGTCTGCTCCATTTGTATACGCAGCTAAAGTTCCTTGTGAGTGAGTTCCTTGAGGCGGTGCATGAAATGGAGTATGTGGCGCAGTATACGCCATCCATAAAAACCAAGGTTTTTCTTGTTGGTTCTTCCAATTTATTCCCAGATTTGAAATTTTTGAGGAAATATATTCGGTTTCATTGGTTACAATACCGTCAGTAGTCATGGACCAATTGTAATAATCTGGAGCGGAACCAATGATTAAACCAGAATAATAATCAATTCCAAAATCTTCTGGATTTACACCTTGCGTGTTACCGGATAGATGCCACTTTCCTACAATTGCGGTCGCATATGCATTGTTAGTTTCTGATGAAATAAACGACTGTAACGTGGTCTCAGTAGTAGATAGAACCCCCCCAGCTGTTCGAACTCCTGTTCTGTATCCATACTTTCCAGTAATAATTGAAGATCGGGTTGGACTGCACGTAGGGCTTACCCAAAAATTACTAAAATTGATGCCCGAAGTACGAATTGAATCTATTGTAGGAGTTGTTGGTTTTGCAGTACCTTCTGGGAAACCTGCTGTAGCATCTTTGCCCATGTCGTCGGCGATAATAAGTAAGATGTTTGGAGTTGTTACTACTTGTAAACCTATTGGTTCGTTTCCTGTTGCCGAATCCTGTCTCTTATACACATCTCCGAGCCCACGAGACAGGCAGAAATCTCGT
>CAJXRL010000249.1 GCA_913059105.1 uncultured Flavobacteriales bacterium | reverse complement strand
ACACAGAGTAGATCGTCGGCAGCGTCAGATGTGTATAAGAGACAGATGCTGCACCGTCGGAAGTTTGAGAAGAATTACCTGCAGTAACACTACCACCTTGGGCAAATACTGGTCTTAATCTTGACAAAGCTTCAACAGAAGTTCCTTTTCTTGGCCCTTCGTCTTGATCAAAAGTATACGACCTAGTTTGTCTTTTACCATTCTCATCCAAATAAACTTGTTCTACTTCAATGGGAACAATGTCGTCCTTGAAAGTGCCGTTTTTGTTTGCTTTCAATGCTTTTACGTGAGATTCGAAAGCAAATTGATCTTGGTCTTCTCTACTTACATTAAATTTATTGGCTACTTCTTCGGCAGTTAAACCCATTCCCCAATAATAAGTTGGGTTCTCTTTTGCCACTTTAGGATTGGGAACAATTCTCCACCCTCCCATAGCGATTGGCGACATGGTTTCTACACCGCCTGCAATAATTAAATTACCCATGCCATTTTTGATTTTTGAATCGGCAATGGCAATAGTTTCCAATCCTGATGAGCAGTATCTATTTACTGTCATCCCAGGAACATCAATTGAATTTAATCCTAACAATGAAACTAAGCGACCAATATTCAATCCTTGTTCCGCTTCAGGCGTGGCATTTCCAACAATTACATCGTCAATTTCTTGAGCGGTAATGCTTGCATTTGTTTTCATTAAATGCTGAATAACATTAGCCGCCAAATCATCTGGTCGGGTAAATCGAAGTGAACCTCGACCCGACTTTCCAACTGCTGTTCTGTATCCTGCTACTATATATGTGTCCATATTTTATGTTGTTATCGGCGAGATTGCTTCGTTCCTCGCAAAGACGCCTGTTATTTTTAATTTTTGTCACACTGAGCGGAGTCGAAGTGGATAAAAATTCATTATCAATTAATTCCTTAATACTTTCCCTTTTGTGATCATGCTTTGAAGTCTTTGCAGCGTTTTCTTTTTCATACATAGTTCTACAAAAGCCTTACGTTCCAAATCCAATAAATAACGTTCAGAAACTTCAGTGATTTCTGATAAATCACCTCCTGCAAGCACAAAGCCTAATTTCTCTGAAATGAATTGATCGTGCTCTGAAATATAGTTGCCGCTTTTCATGGTATTAGCTCCAACGTAAACAATTCCAAGTGCTTCTTGACCTAACACCTTAATGTCGGTTCGTTGAATTGGTTGTGTGTATCCTTTATCAATTAATTCGAGAACTGCTTTTTTTGCTCGAGTTAACTGAAGTTCTCTGCTCACAATTACTTCGTCAATTCCTTTTCTTAAGTATCCTAGTTCAAAAGCCTCTTCGCCACTTGTTGCCACTTGGGCTTGGCCAATGGTTAAAAATCGTTCTCTAAAAGCATTTATTCTGATGTCACCGTTTTTCAATTCATCTGACAATCGTAGCGCAAATTCTTTAGAACCGCCACCTCCAGGAATTACTCCAACACCAAATTCTACTAATCCCATATACGTCTCAGCATGTGCAACTACTTTGTCTGCATGCATGGAAAGTTCACAGCCACCACCAAGAGCCATTTGGTGCGTCGCCACAACAACAGGAATGGAGGAATATCGAATTCTCATCATGGTATTCTGAAATTGCTTAATCGCAAAATTTAGCTCGTCATATTCTTGTTCTACCGCCATCATGAAAATCATACCAACATTGGCGCCTGCAGAGAAGTTTCCTCCGGTATTGTACACTACCAAACCTTCGTATTCTTTTTCAGCAAGGTCAATTGCTTTATTGATTGCTGCAATGGTTCCAGCTCCAATGGTGTTCATTTTAGAATGAAATTCTAAGTTTAAAACTCCATCTCCTAAATCAATGATTGTAGCCTCTTTATTACCCCAAACGGTATGTTCAGCTCTTAAATTTTCCAATATTACTAGGCCTTCAGTACCCGGAATTGCTTTGTAAGATTTTGAAGGAATGTCATAATACAGTTTAACCCCTTTTTCAACTTTATAGAAAGATTCGCAACCCGCAGCTAACATCTCATCAATCCATGGAGCAGTATTTTTGCCCATCTCTTTCATCATGGAAGCAACCGTAGAAACTCCTAAAGCATCCCAACTTTCAAAAGGTCCTAATTGCCATCCAAAACCTGCTTTGACTCCATCATCTATTCTGAATAATTCATCAGATATTTCCGGAATTCGATAAGAGACATAGCTAAATAAATCAGTGAAAGTGGTTCTGTAAAAATCTCCTCCTTTGTCTTTATGAGTAAACAAAACTCTAGTTTTTTCTGCTAAATCATCAATCTCTCTTGCTTTTCCGATCGAATCAAATTTCACTTTTTCTTGAGCTTTATATTCTAAGCTTTTTAAATCGAGTGACAATATTTGACTCTTGCCATCGGCTCCTTTAATCTTTTTGTAAAAGCCCTGACCACTTTTAGAACCTAGCCAATTCTCTTCTACCATGTGCTCCACATAAGAAGGAATTTGGAAAGTGTCTTTTTTCTCATCTGTTGGACAATTTTCTGCAACACCATTTGCTACGTGAACTAAGGTATCTAATCCAACTACATCGCAAGTTCTGAACGTTGCAGATTTTGGTCGCCCAAGAACAGGTCCAGATAATTTATCCACTTCTTCTACTGTAAGTCCCATTTTTTCCACAGTGTGGAAAAGAGACATAATAGAGAATACACCAATTCTATTGGCGATGAATGCGGGAGTATCTTTAGCTAAAACAGTTTTCTTGCCTAAGTATTTTCTTCCATAATCTAGCATGAAATCAACTAAAGCAGGGCTCGTTTTTGAACTGGGAATAATTTCCAATAGCTCCAAGTATCTTGGAGGATTGAAAAAGTGTGTGCCTAGAAAGTGAGACTGAAAATCTTCCGATCTTCCATCTAACATAGATTCGATGGGTATGCCTGAAGTATTAGAAGAAATGATGGTGCCTTCTTTTCTGAACTTTTCAACTTTTTCAAATACAATTTTTTTAATATCTAAGCGCTCCACAACTACTTCGATAATCCAATCTGCCTCAGAAATTTTCGACAAATCATCATCAAAATTTCCGAGAGAAATCCGTTTGGCAAATTTCTTGGAGTATAATGGAGCAGGAGAGGACTTAATAGCTGCTTTAAATGCATCGTTCACAATTCTATTTCGAACTACCTTGTCTTCCAAGCTAAGCTTCTTTGTCTTTTCGGCATCATTTAATTCTCTAGGCACTATGTCCAGAAGAAGAACTTCTAGTCCAATGTTTGCAAAATGACACGCAATTCTAGATCCCATAACTCCGGAACCTAATACTGCTACTTTTTTAATTCTACGTTTACTCATCTTATTGGTTGAGTTTTAAAATTTTATATTCTTCGGTTATCTCTTTGATCGAACACATCGTTTCAAAATATTGTTTCAATTCCCTTTGATCTATTCGTTCAAGCATGTATTGATTGAATTCTCGCACTACTTTTCTGGCAATCTTCTTTTTTTCTTGCCCTTTTTCGGTCAAATGAATTTTAACAGAGCGACCATCATCTTTACATTTTTTTTTGAAGATTAAGTTGTCGCTTTCCATTTTCTTCAACATCCGGCTCAGGCTAGTTGCCTTCATTCCCATTAATGGAGCAATTTTAGTAGCTGCAATTCCTTCTTTGGAATCAATATTTAGCAAAGCATAGCCCGTAGCCTGAGTTAAACCAAACTCTTGAGCAATTTGATTGTATAGATTCGAAATGGAATGCCAGAGGAATTTTATATGATAATCAACTGTCTGTCTCTTATACACATCTCCGAGCCCACGAGACAGGCAGAAATCTCGTA
>CAJXRL010000248.1 GCA_913059105.1 uncultured Flavobacteriales bacterium | reverse complement strand
GTCGGCAGCGTCAGATGTGTATAAGAGACAGAGCTTAAACTATTCGATTGTCCGTCACTAACAAATGAAGCTTCAGCAGGTTTAAAGTCATAAGAAATAATTTGCCCTCCAAACTTGATGGTATTTTTGTTATTCAAGTAATACGTAAAATCAGGTTTTATACTTCCGCTAACGATGCTCGACGACCAATCAAAATCATCTCTCGGATCATTCTCCTCAATACCAAAGGAATAATCGTAGTCGCTATAAAAAGTTGTTAAATTCATAAACAATTTCTCGTTAAAAATATGATTCCAACGAACTGTTGCTGTGGCATTTCCCCAGTTAAATGCAAAACCCGAACCAAATACGTCTCTTCCAAAATAACCAGATAAGAATATTCTATTGTTTTCGTTTATTCTATGATTTACTTTAGCAGTAAAATCATAGAAAAAGAATTTGCTATTTTTCAAATCTCCATTCAAAAACGGCTTAGCTAGCACGTCTGCATATGATCTTCTACCTGCTACAAGGAATGAAGTTTTTTCATTTTTACCAATTGGTCCTTCTAATGCTAGTCGACTAAAGATTAGACCAAGGCCACCTGTACCAGTAAATTTTTTACTATTCCCTTCTTTCATTCTAACGTCAAGAATAGATGATAGACGACCGCCGTATTCTGGAGCAATTCCTCCTTTCACCAACTTCACATTTTTTACAGCATCTGGATTAAAAACGGAAAAGAAACCAAACAAGTGAGAAGAGTTGTAAACCGGTGCTTCGTCTAATAAGACTAAATTTTGGTCAATTCCACCGCCACGAACATTGAAACCTGTACTTCCTTCACCAACCGTACTTACACCTGGCAGCAAAAGCACACTTTTAATTACATCAGCTTCACCTAAAAAAGCTGGTATTTTTTTAATGTCCTTCGCATCAATTTTGTTGACGCTCATTTCAATGCTTTTAATGTTTTGTTCTGCACCGTCGGCTTCAATTACAACTTCATCAATTTCATTTGCTGCTTCGGTTAGCTCAGTATCTATTTTTTGATTGGAAGTTAAATCAACAGTCACCACCTTATCTGCGTAACCGATAAAGGAATAGGTTACTTGATAGGTGCCTTTTGGCAGCGTTAAAGAATAAAACCCATAAACGTTAGCAGCAACTCCGGTTCCAAGCGATTTTACAGCAATGGTAGCACCAATTAATTCCTCACCAGATTCCGAAGCGGTAATGGTTCCGTTTATGGTATAATTAACTTGGGCAAAGCTTAATAAAGTAAACAATACACCAACAAGCAATAATGTCAGTTTTTTCATAGTGAAATAAATTCGGCGCAAAGTTAACCGAAAGCAAGAGAAAATGTTGCCCAAAATGATAGAATCAATAATAAAGTGATGATAGGAAATTGAGCTTTACTGTTGGTTAGACTTTCATTGCCCGATCCATTTGTCGTTTAGCGTCTTTTTCTTTTAGACTCTCCCGCTTATCAGCGATTTTTTTACCTTTTGCTAATGCAATGTTGAGCTTTGCATATCCGTTTTTGTTAATGAACAACGAAGTAGGTATAATAGTTAGGCCCACATCCTTTTTTTTCTTAATTAGCTTTTCAAGCTCTTGTTTGTGCAGCAACAGTTTTCTCGGTCGTTTGGATTCGTGATTGGTAAAACTTGCGTTTTCGTATGGAGTAATGTCAATGTTGTACACAAACAATTCCCCATTTTTAAAAGCGCAATAGCCTTCTTTAATACTTGCTTTTCCTAAACGGATGGATTTTATTTCTGTGCCTCGCAGTTGAATCCCGGCCTCGAATTTATCTAGAAACTCATATTGAAATGATGCCTTCTTGTTTCTAATATTCACCTCTTTGCTCAACTGCTCGCCCATGGTTCAAAATTAATTTATAAAAACAACATCTTCAGGTTTCGACTTCTTTAGCCAAGCATGCACAATTATCGACATATCTTGATCATCGTAAGCAGTGTTTAATTGAGACTTTAGTAATTCAATATTCATTAAATCAACTGATAATGGAACTTTCCCATAGCCTTTGTATCTTCCTTTTTCCACCAAAACCACAGCTTGTTCTGCCCTTTCCAACGACTCTTCTTTTAACACAAAGGTAGTATTCCGGTTCACCTTCTCTTCCACTGCTTGTTGCACTCTTAAATTGTATAAAGCAACTTCCTCTTTCCCTTCGCAAGCCCCTCGGCAATCTAAATCTTCCACATAATTGCATTTACCCGATGAAATTGGTTGAAGGCTTGCCAAACGAGGGCACAAATTATAATCCTCCACCATTTCCTTCAAAAAATCTTTCAATTCAATTAAGTTTTTGAAGGATTTTATAGGTTTGTCATGCTTTCCGCACCTTCCTGAATTAAAACGCTCGTACCCATTACGGTCGGTGTATTGAAACAAACCATAATTCAGTGTAATTCGTTTGTACGAACGGTTGTGAATTGGCCAATGTTTCTTTATTTCTGTTGCTTCAATAATGTCTACCAACAAGGTGTTTGGAATTACCTTAAAGTCAATTCCAAATATATTTTTTACAAAATGATACTTTGACTTGGTATTGGTGTTGCCCGAAAAATGGGTGCCCACCCTTTTTTTAATGTCTTTTGCTTTGCCTATGTACATAACCTCTTTCTTTTGGTTGAGCATGTAGTAAATGCCCTGTTTGTTGGGTAATGCTACAAAGTCTTCTTTTGGCATATTGGGCGGCATTAAAGCTTCTAAACTTAGCGGGTTTAGTGCTTTATCAATATGGCCTTCTTTATCAATTTTCATTAATTGAGTGAAGAGAATAGCTGTTGCTTTAGCATCTGCAGCTGCTCGATGTGCATTATTTAGCGGAATACCTTCACTCGCACACAATTTACCCAAGCTATAAGAAAACTTGCCGGGTAACAGTTTGCGACTCAAACGAACGGTGCACAACTTTTTTCTGCGAAACGAAAGTCCAATACGTTCAAACTCTGCTTTTATAAAACCATAATCGAAATTCACATTGTGTGCGACAAAAACACTGCCCTCTAAAAAGGCATCAATTTCATTTGCTACATCAAAAAACAGAGGTGCATTTGCCACCAATGCATTATCAATGCCTGTCAGTTTTGTAATGTTATAAGGTATATCTTGACAGGGATTAATGAGCGTTTGATACTCATCTACAATCTTTTGCCCATCATGTTTATAAATCGCAATTTCTGTAATTCTGCTTCGAGTGGCGCTTCCTCCGGTGGTTTCTATATCTACAATGGCATACACTTCTCAAAAGTAATTCTTTCGACCTTAACATTTAATGCATTTTAATCTCTTTTTTAACTATTAAGCTGGATTCAATTGTTACTTTTGCACTCCAAAAATTAAAAAGATTATGGCAACAAATAGAACGTTTACAATGATTAAGCCTGATGCGGTAAAAAACAACTACATCGGTGCGATTTTAGACAAAATTAACGGTGCAGGCTTTACCATTAAAGCTATGAAATACACCCAACTAACTGAAGAAACTGCAGGACAATTTTACGAAGTGCACAAAGAAAGACCTTTCTATGGTGAGTTAGTAGAGTTTATGTCTTCAGGACCAATTGTTGCTGCCATTTTAGAGAAAGATAATGCAGTTGATGATTTTAGAACTTTAATTGGTGCTACTAATCCAGCTGACGCGGCTGAAGGTACAATCCGTAAGTTATATGCAGAATCTATTGGAGCAAATGCTGTTCATGGTTCTGATAGCGATGAAAATGCTTCTATTGAAGGAGGCTTCTTCCTGTCTCTTATACACATCTCCGAGCCCACGAGACAGGCAGAAATCTC
>CAJXRL010000247.1 GCA_913059105.1 uncultured Flavobacteriales bacterium | reverse complement strand
ATCTACACAGAGTAGATCGTCGGCAGCGTCAGATGTGTATAAGAGACAGTGCCAGGACTTAAACTAGTCAAATCAACTTGAGATGTATTTTGTTCAATTGATCCGTTTATTGCCTCTCTTCCACTTAAATCAAAAAGCTGAAATGCTTTTTGCTTCCCAGTAAAATTCTCAATTGAGATAAAATTTGAAGCCGGATTAGGAAAAATATTAAATCGTTGAGTAACTGAAAAATTTTCAACTGCCGTCGCAATACATGAATTGACAGTTAGTGTTCCTAGGCTGACTGTATTCCCTCTCACTCCATCTAAATATGCAACTCCCCTAACGGAATAAGTTCCTGGGGGTAAATTCTGTACTGTTTGAGTAAATATAGGATTGCTAATTGCTCCTAAACAAATACGTGCACTAGTATAATTTACTCTAACCTTAATAATTGAACCCGAAACAGTATAAGTAGATGGGCCCTGAGTATAATTAATGCATCCTAAGAAAGTATTAACAGTAACAACAGTACTAGAACAAGAATCAATGGTAGATTGTGCTATTGAACCTGAAGTGACAGAAAAATTTTGACTATTTGCGCTAAAAGCGAATAGAAATGTCAAGAGAAAAAGTGAATAGGTAATTTTTTTTCCCATTGTTTATTTGATTACATATCATCCAAATATAAGCTATTCTTAATTATTGAATATAAATACCAATAAAATACATCTATTCTTCTAGAAATTCTTTAGAATTATTCTAATAAATCATTTCTAAATGCATCAATCCAATAAGCCAAAATATTACTGCATCACCAACTTAGGGCTTCTATCTACTTTAAACAAACCCCAATGTTTTTCAGGTTCCAGCACTTCATCAGAACCTTTCCAATTTTCATCGAAAGCTTCAAATATAAAAGTCATTACCTGTTCCTTCTTACTCCACTGCACTAATTGATTGTAATAGGTAGCTTGTAACTCTTCATTCACATTTGAAGGGTCTATACCTCTTCCGTTGGACTTGGTAGCCCAGCCGGCTTCAGTAATTACTACTGTTTTATTAGGAAATGTATCTGCAACGGCATAGAAATTTTCCAAAGTATAGTTCATCGCTTCATGAATCCCTTTGAACTCCCAAACTGGATACGTGTGGATAGATATAAAATCAACGATTTCAGCCAAAGGTTTTAACTTACCAAGCCATGGCAAGTAGTTTTCACAGAAAGTAACCGGCTGATTGCATTCGCTCTGAATCAATTGTACATAACGAATTACATTTTCAACTGGAACTAAATGATCTGTCCATTCCACCGTTGCTTCATTTCCAGCTGATAACGAAAACACAATTTCTGGATAAGCATTTGCCAATTTTATTAGCTTTCTAATCCGCTTTAAATTCAATATCTTATTTGCTTTCAGCTCTTCAACTGAATATACGCCTCCCCAAGCACAATTCTCATTGCTTACTTCGGCTACAATGTATGCCCCGAGCATAATCTTAAAATCGAACCCTTCGGTTTTAATTACTTCAAGCACGGTTTCTGAATGAGGGTCACAATCATATAGCCTCAAATACTTCCATTGACCATGAAGAATAAGAAGATCCTCTTTAATCTCTTCATAAGTTGGGAAAGTACTTGTCTCAGGACTTTGTCCGTCTCTAAAGCCTGAATAACATATAGCTTCTGAATATTCGAAATTAACTTTCCCCATAATTGTTATTGATATTTTAAGTTTTCGCCTTTATCATATAGCCCCCAATAAGCGCCAACATCTCCTTCGTCTCCTGTCTTCCAAGCTTCATCAAAAGATGAAAAGTAAAATACTTCAACATCCTCTTCTTTACTCCAGTTTTGAGTATTGATGAAGTATTTCATTGCATTTTCACTGGATGGATGAGCACCGTGATGACTTTGGCCTTTGTTCGGCCATCCGCACTCAGAAATAATAACTTTCTTGCCGTTTCCTGCCCGAACAGCTCTTTGATACATATCTTTCATGTAAAGTATAGCATAATCTGAGTGACAGCCTTCCCAAAAAGGATAGCAGTTTGCTAATATAACATCGCAGATTTCTGTTATTCTCGGACGATTCTCAAACTCATAATACGCATCAACATATGCTACTGGTATGTTTTGAATTTTACTCTTTACAAATGATATCGTATTCAAAAGTTCATCTTCTGTCATTTCTTTACGGTACATCACCTCATTCCCAACGGCGGCAATATCAACAAAACCGCCTTGAGCCAATTCAATCAGTTTATTCGTTTCCTTTTGGTTTAGTTTCGTGTCGTCACTTAACCAGGCTCCTACCAAAGTTTTTATTCCATACTCTTTGGCTATAACTGGAATCATTTCATTCCCATCGGTGCAAGAAAATGACCGAATCCATTGAACATGAGGTTGCAAAATTTCCAACCTTCTTCTGATCTGTTCTTCCGTAATTTGATGACCAGGCTCTTGTCCTTCCTCGTATGCACTAAAAGCAATACCATGGATGCCTGCTTCCAAAGTCTCTTTAAATAACACTCCTAATTCCTCAGAATCAATTGAATTGTGACTATCGATTAATGATAATACTTTGCCTTTTCTGTAGCTCATCCTTTTTTAACCTAATTTATGGCTAAAATAAGAAACTTATAGTAATTTTTACTATAACCAAGTGTCTATTAAAGGTTATTCCCTATAAACTCTCGGTGAGACATACTTTGGCCACGTCAAATTTCACCTCCCTATTTTTGTTATTTTCTAATGATGTACGCTTAAAATTAGCGAAAATTTTAACGTTAACTTGTCGTTAGTTCCATTAACGAGGTATACTAAAAACGTTGGTTAACGTTAAAATGTAAATTCAACACTCCTTATAAATAAATAGTTTTAACGGCATTAATGTTAAAATTTAGGGTTTACTCTATCACCTCCGTCACCTTCCCACATCGCAACATCTTATCTCCAAAATAAGGGTTGTAAACTTTCTCTTCATCGCTAATCCAATACGCACCAGTGTTTTCAAATGCCATGGGACAATATTGCTGATACAGATTCAATTCTGCTTCCGTATTCTTTGCAAAAATATAAATATTGAGCGATAAGCCTTCAAAATAAATTCGTTGCTGGTCTACATCTTTTGAATGGGCGATTAGCTTTACCTCAATAAATATCTTTTTAATTAACTCATTTTCATTTTCTTCAAAATCAAATAAGAGACCTTCTGCCGCATAAGCTGCCGCATCTACATCAGTATTTACTAAAGCATCCTTTATCTTCAAATAGCCTGTTAGAATTTGACTCGCAGTTTCTTCATTGAGATTTACCGCCTTAACTTCACTTTCACTTATTCTGTTTGCAGCTGCTGAATAGTTTTCATCAAGAGTCGTTTCTTGACAGCCAACAAGGCCAATAAAAAGAGCAATTGATAGTATCGTTTTCATCTGTTTCTATTTTAAGTTATTATTTCTTTTCAGGTCTTTCATATTGACAACAGCCGTGCAATCCTTTGTAGGATTCATCGGTAGCTCTGTGCTCTTCAGTATCGTACCCAACCGATGTAATCTTCTTTTTGATATCCTCTAAGGAAATTAAAGACTCATTGTAATTGACAACCATCATTTTGGTCTCTGTATCCCAATCGGCTGAAAAAATACCTTCCTGATCTTTTAAAGAACCCTCAATGGTTCGTTTACACATACCACAGTTTCCATAAACTTTAAATGTTTCTACTGTTGAATCATTAACGAGAATTGACTTGTCAATTTCTGTTGGATTGCTTGCAAATAAACTGCCACCCGCACAGGTAAATAAGGCTATAAACTGTCTCTTATACACATCTGACGCTGCCGACGATCTACTCTG
>CAJXRL010000246.1 GCA_913059105.1 uncultured Flavobacteriales bacterium | reverse complement strand
GAGATTTCTGCCTGTCTCGTGGGCTCGGAGATGTGTATAAGAGACAGCTTTCAATGGTATCGTTATCTTTTCCTAGGTATTTTGTTGCTTTTTTCAGATGATTTATTTTTAAATTTCTTACTATTTGTCGCTTATAAATGGCATTATCATTATATTTGTTTTAAATAAGCGACAAATGAATTCTAAAAAGACAATCCTACTCCCAAAATATCAAAAAGTATTTGAAGAAATAGGTGAAAATATTAAGTTAGCTCGAAAACGAAGAAAATTGACTACGCTGCAAGTTGCAGAACGAGCAGGAATTCATAGAGCTACCTTAAATCGAATTGAAAGTGGCGACATCTCAGTTGCTATTGGAATTTACTTCAAAGTTTTTAAAGTTCTAAACCTTCAAGAAGACTTTAGAAAACTGGCGGCAGATGATACATTGGGAAGAAAATTGCAAGACTTGAATTTGCTCTAACTTAAATTAGAATGAATAAAAATAAATTTGACATCTATGTTTATGCCGATTGGGATTTCATAAAAGGGCCTCAACTCATTGGAACTTTATCAGCACATTTTGGAAAAGGTCGTAAATCGTTCAGTTTTGAGTACGATAAATCTTGGTTACTTGGACCAAATACCAATTACTTAGACCCTGAAATACAATTATTTTCAGGTCCACAATACCCTACTGAAAAGGAAAATTTTGGAATATTCACAGACAGCATGCCCGATACATGGGGCAGAACCTTAATGAAACGCAGAGAGGTTCAAATAGCAACTGCTGAAAACAGAAAGGCAAAAATACTTTATGACATTGATTTTTTATTAGGAGTTTACGACGAAAGTAGAATGGGTGCACTACGATTTAAAGCTAAAAAAGATGGCCCATTTTTAGATCAGAATGATTTAAACCCAACACCTCCGTGGTCTGAATTAGGTGCATTACAAAATGCAGCAAAAATTTATGAGAATGATAGCGAAAACACTGCAATAAAAGAATATTTAGCAGTTTTGATTGCTCCTGGCTCTTCTCTCGGTGGTGCAAGGCCTAAAGCAAACATCTTAGACCATGATAAAAATTTATGGATTGCTAAATTCCCGTCTAAAACAGATACGATAGATAAAGCTGCATGGGAATATTTAGCATATAAATTGGCATTGAAATGCAACATTGAAATGGCCGAATGTCGCTTAGAGAAAATTGGCAAAAGCTTCCATACTTTTTTAACAAAACGTTTTGACAGAAAACAAGCCAAGAGAATTCATTTTACTTCTGCTATGACCATGACTGGTAATACAGAAGAAAGCATTAAAAATAAGCCCGCTAGTTACTTGGATTTAGTCGATGTCATAGAATCTTGTAACAATGTGACAAATGATTTAAATCAACTATGGAGGAGAATCGTTTTTAATATTGCCATTTCTAATACTGACGATCATTTGCGCAACCACGGTTTTATTTTAAGCCCAAATGGATGGCAACTCTCCCCTGCTTATGACTTAAACCCATCGACTGATAAAGAAACTTTATCCTTAAACATTGATGAGAATAATAATGCCCTAGATTTTGAAATTGCCAAAAGTGTAGGACAATACTTTAGATTAAATGAAGCCGAAATGGAAACAATTCTCAATGAAGTTGTTTCTGCTGTAAGTAAGTGGAAAGAAGTAGCAAAAGCAATAGGTATACAAAGATCTGAAATAGAGCTTATGAAGGGTGCCTTTCGGGTCTAGCTCAATTCTTTTTTATTTTGGATAGTACAAGGAGCATGGGTTTAACATCGTTTTGTTTTTTTGAATTATATATTGATTTTTAATGACTTAAACCGTGTCGATTAAAACTAGTATCCTACTAAGCGAAATGATCGTCTTCTATAGTATTTATGGATTTCTTCTACTGAATTATTATTGATCATTGTTTCTAAGTATAATTTGTCCAAAATCAAGATTGATTGAGACAAAGGCATTTGTTGACAGTAAATACCTATTTGGGATTCACAGCTATAAGTACGATAAAGAAGGAAGAACTTTTGAATATACGGAGTTAGACCACAAGAAAAGGGTATTTAAAATATTACTTTATCGATATCAGGAAGATTCAGCAATTGTAGAAGTTTATTACAAGAAACGAAAGAGAAAAAAAAGAAAACCTGACGAAATTTACACAGATAAGTATGAGTATTGGTAAGTTATAACTCCCCTACTACTCTATCAAAATCGTATTCACTTAGTTTCTCCATTGCTTTGCCAAATACCTTTATTTACTCGCGCCACTTTTTTTAATTTTTGTGTTCGTGAACCTTTGCTTGCCTAATTAGAAAGATGCTTCCGCATGCTTTCAATTGTATCGTTATCTTTTCCTAGATATGTTGTTGCTTTTTTTTCATGTTTGATTAAATCGAAGGTTATAAATATCGGATGCTATTTGAATTATATCCTTGCTAACACCTCCCAAATTTTAACCATAGCCAAAGTGTCCAACTTACAATAGGCCAACAAGTCTTTTCGTAAGTCTTGTATTTCGTCTTTCGGAACAGTTTCTTCAGCAAAAGCTTTTAATGTATTACTAGCATCTCCCCCATTGCTTATATCAAGCGCTTTGTAATCTAACTCCCGATCATTAGGACACAATGCAGGTAAAACCGCTTTAATGGAAGCAGAGCCTTTCATTTCGGGCGTGTAATACCACGAATTTCGAAAGGGAATTAATAAATCCACCAATCGTTCACTTAGAGCAGTTAATTCTGCTGAATAACCAGGAAAATCGAGAGCTAAACGATCGATGATGCTTTTCTCAAAGCTCATGTTGTATGTGACTATGCTTCCCTCCTTGCCTAATTCTAAAAGCATTTGTTGAATTAGGGCTTCCCGAGGGTCTTCAGTAAAATCAGCTAGAAATTCCAAGTGTTTGATTTCAGCCCCTGGCTGTTCCAATACATGCAAGGAATATTGCACTGGAATTTGTTGAAAAGGCGACGTACCTTGGTACACCGGGAGCGCGGGGTTGATGCTTTCAAAATCAAAAAAATAGAGCGGGTATTGCCATTCCTTTAAAAAGGACTGAATCTCCTGTTTATCGATACAACTCTTGCCATCTTGAACTCCTGTAATTTCAACTTGCTGCCGCTCCGAAAATTCTTCTACAGCGGTGATGTCTTTAATATTTACGATGCCTTGTTCCAAACACTCCCAGGCTTTTTTTCCAATACGCGATAAGTCAAAAATTGAGTTTTCGGGAATGTGCTGCCAACAATGGTCTTTAAACTCACAATCAAACGGGGAGTTGCACTGCGGGCCAATGGTTCGCTCTGGAATTTCCTTTTGCAATAAAACCGCTTTCATGGTTTTTATATCTTCGCTAATGCCTTCTTGTTTGGCTTTTATCTGTTCAGTAATATCCACATAGCTGAATAGCTTTTTGGGATTTAGGGCACCCTCTCTCACATATTGGTTGTTAATGTGCATGAGGTAAAACTCATCTGGGGCAAATCCTGCATTTTTCATGATCCAATATTGCAGGGCGGCATCTTGCAAGTGGTAGTCTCTTAAGCTGGTACTGCTTTTTACTTCTAGGGCAATGCGTTTGCTACCTTTCTGAATATAGAGATCTAATGCTGCCAACACTCCCTCAGAAATAAAGGCCGCTTCATAAATTACTTTTTCTCCAGCGTTAATCCAATCCTTGGTTTTTTGGATGGATGGGCCAAAATCGTAGAAATAGGCAGGAGTAGCATCTTTTCCTCTGGGAAAGCGTTTTTGAGCCCATAGCCCCACGCTGTTGCCCGTGCTAAACATAGCTTCTTGACTCGCACTAAAGCTGTCTCTTATACACATCTGACGCTGCCGACGATCTACTCTGTGTA
>CAJXRL010000245.1 GCA_913059105.1 uncultured Flavobacteriales bacterium | reverse complement strand
TTTCTGCCTGTCTCGTGGGCTCGGAGATGTGTATAAGAGACAGTCATATAACTTGCCATAATAGTTCAAGTCAACGAGCTTTCCACTTGTTGTTTTATAATCTCTTTTTAGAGTTCCTTCTAATTGAAATCCAAATTTTAAAATTGCATTTATACTTCTAGTGTTCTCTTCAGCAGCTCTGCAATAAACTTTTCTAAATTTGAAATGCTTAACGACTTTATCAATTAATTCGGATCCTGCTTTAGAAATTATTCCGGCACCTTCAGATTTAGAATCTATAAACGCTCCAATTTCTGCCTTAGGAACATTCCAATCGATATTTTTAAAATCAATTAAACCAATCGCTTTGTTTGATTTCTTATCGATAAGAAGAAATGGAATATATTCTTTATCCGCAATCAGCTGCTCTATTTTTAAGCAATACTCCTCGGTAGATTTTAAATCTCTAGTTTTGGCCACCGTACCAGCAAAATAGTCTTCCAAACGATTGGTATTTTCGTTCATTAAACGAAAGAACTCTGGTGCATCAAATCTATTTATTGTTCTAATAATACATTCTTCAATTTCAAATTCCATAGTTCTAATTTAGATTACAATGATAATTGAAACTAGCTTCTTAAAGATTGACCTAGCTCAAGATTTTTTAAGCCTCGATAATGTCTCTGGTGACATCCTTAGGTAAGAGGCAATGTATTTGTGTGGGATTTCTTGAAATAATTCAGGTGCTCTCTTTTTTAAACGATCATAACGATCTACTGAAGAGCTTTCGAATAAATCTTGTCCCCTTTCAATATGGTGTTCAATAATTTCAACTAAAATGTCTTGCCAAAGCCTCAAGTTCTCTTTTGTTGAATTTATAAAATCCATGAAAGTCTCTTTCTTGATAACATGTACTTCAGATTTTTTTATTGTTTGAATTATATAATTTGACTGTTTGTCGCCAAAAAAAGAATCGACAGCTGTAATCGCAGAACTCTTATAGCCCAAATACAAACAATGCTCTATGTTATTAATAATAGTATAAACTCTCAAAGAACCTGATTGGATCAGGTATAGGTTTGTATCTTTTGTGCCACATTGTTTTAGAACCTCATTTCTTTTTAATAGAAGTGTTTTATAGCTTAGTCGATTAGCTTCAATCTTTAGCTTTAAAATATTCATTGAGTTCATAAGACGCCTATAAATTTTGAGTTAGATACTCCATTTCGTTAGCTCCAATTCCTAAATGAGTCACCAATCGTACAGTTTGGGCACCCATGGATACTGCCCTAATTCCTTTATTTTCTAAATCTAATAGATAATCTTGCATATCCATGTGATCTTTTAAAACATAAATAACAATATTTGTATCAATAGGATATAGTTTCTTTATTGCTTTTTTACTTTCTAAAACCTTGCCCAATACTTTTGCGTTGTCATGATCCACGTTCAATCTTTCAACGTTATTTTCTAAAGCATATATCCCAGCAGCAGCTAAATATCCTGCTTGTCTCATTCCACCTCCTAGAATTTTACGGATTCTCCTTGCTCTTTTAATGAAGTCTTTTGTTCCTGTTAAAAGTGAGCCAACTGGAGCGCCAAGGCCTTTTGACAAGCACAATGAAATCGAATCGAAGTGTTTTCCCATTTCAGCTTCAGAAGTTTTTTGAGCCACTAAAGCGTTATACAATCTAGCGCCATCAAGGTGAATTGGAATGTTTTCTGAACGGCAAAATGCAGCGATTCGCTCAATCTCACTCATTTCCCAATAACACCCTCCGCCTTTATTGCAAGTGTTCTCTAATGCTACTAATTGAGTAGGAGGAAAGTGCACATCATCGGGATTGATTTCTGCTTGTAGTTGTTCTAAAGTAAACCGACCTCGGTCACCACTAATAAGGCGATTCGAAACGCCAGAATTGAAAGCCATTCCACCACCTTCGTAGCGATAAATGTGCGCTAATTCATCGCAAACCACCTCGCCTGGAGCGTTGGTGTGAACCTTTATTGCAATTTGATTTGTCATAGTTCCAGAAGGACAAAATAATGCCGCTTCATGCCCAAAACGATTTGCCACTAATTCTTCTAATTGAATTACAGTTGGATCATCACCGAGTACGTCATCTCCAACAATGGCATTCAGCATTGCTTCCTTCATTTCTGCTGTTGGTTGCGTTACAGTGTCACTTCTCAAATCAACTATCATCCTTTCACAATTTGTATTTTAGCACTTTTAAAATTCAACTTTAAAAGTAAGATTCTGATGAATCAAAAAACAATTCTTTTCTGTTTTTCTATATTTATGGTTCTTTTCAGTTTCGGACAAGTGGAAGAGGAAGACCGTTACGGGAGAGATTTGGATGCATTGACGTTGAATAAAAGAGGTCCCAATCAGGATAAATACAGCCATCTGTTTTTATCCTATGGATTTGTAACGGGGTTAGATAATGATAGCTCAGAAGTGATCTTTGGTCAGTCTGGTTCGTTTTCAATAGGATATCTATGGAAATGGAGGTTGTCTAAGTGGTCTGAAATTGGTTTTGATATTGCTTACCACCGTTCAGCTTATCACATTGTTCAAGATTCATCGAAAACAATTCCTAACGCTAAATTGCACAAAAAAGAAAAATTGGTTTTCAATTCATTGATGACTGCGCCTTTTGTCCGTATTAAATTGGTGAATAAGATTCATTCTAATGGAACATTTATCGATTTAGGAGGTTTTGCAGGTTGGCAATATGACGTTAGGCATAAGACTGTAGAAATTAACCCAAATCCAGGCGCAGGCAAAACAACAACTTTAGATACTGATTTAGATTATAAAAGAGATTACACCTATGGCCTTTTAGCTAGAGTGGGTTTCAACCGATTTGTTTTTTACGGTCGCTATCGATTGTCTAATGTGTTTACAGACAGAAGCGGGTTTAATGATTTACCACTTTATGAAATAGGCGTGCGATTAGGCATTCATCAGTAATTTAAAACCCTGGTAGCATTCCTTTTGCAACTCCAGCCATTTCGGTTTCAGAAACTTTTTCCGCTTTTTCTAGCGCATTGTTAATTGCTAAAACCGTTAAATCTTCAATTTGCTTTTTATCGCCATTTGCCATCAGCTCTTTACTAATTTGAATGGATGTAATTGTTCTATTGCCGGTAGAAATTGCAGTTACCTTACCATTGTCTGAATTGCCGCTAACGCTTATCGTATTTAGTCTCTTCTTCACTTCTTCAGACTTCCGCTTCATTTCTTGCATCTTGCCCATCATATCACCCATTTTTCCAAACATAATTCTATCTTTTAGTTCATCAATTACGCTTTTTACAAAAAGCGAACGATTGGTATTCCACATTATTTTTAATTCCTGTGCAAAAGTAGTTTCTTCATCTAGAAATGTAAAGATTTCATGCGCCTCATTTTCGATTGTTTGCTGTTTCTTTATTTCTACGAATCTTTAATTACAATTTGATTGACGCACAGAAACGAATCTTTGTAAAAAGTTAAGGCGAGCTGCATTCCTGCTAGCTCGCCTCCAATAATTATAAAATCAAATGTTTGTTCTTTGTTCAATTATTTTGATTTTCTCTCCTTTTCGATCTTGCATAAATTATAGCAATCGATATTCCACTTATAATTGCAATGTATGCTCTTTTGTTCTCAAGGATTGCTAGATTGTCAAAATCGAGTGCACTAATTCCGAACGCAAATAGAGCGGCGGTAAAAAATGAAATGACTTTCAATTGCTTACTCATAATAGCTTATACTTTCCCTTGTTGCTTAATGACTGATGTTGCTGTAGCTACTAAACTTGAAACATCAGTCAAATCAGAAGGCAAAATCAATGTATTTCCTTCTTTGGCAATTTTTCCAAATTGCTCAATGTACTGTTCAGCCACTCTTAAGTTAACTGCTTCATAAC
>CAJXRL010000244.1 GCA_913059105.1 uncultured Flavobacteriales bacterium | reverse complement strand
GGCATACGAGATTCTGCCTGTCTCGTGGGCTCGGAGATGTGTATAAGAGACAGACTCATTGGTAAATTGACTTTTTGCAAGATTGATTAATTCATTGAATAAAATTTAACTTCTTAAAACAAAGAAAATGTCCTTCATGAAAGAAAACGTTTTACAAACAAAGAGCTTCGACTTTGCAGTTAAAATAGTTAAGCTTTGTCTGGAAATTCAGAAAAAGGATAAGGAATACATTTTAACAAAACAACTTTTAAGATCAGGAACCTCCGTTGGCGCTAACGTTGAAGAGTCCATTGGTGGACGGTCAAATAAAGATTTATACCATAGATTAGTTATCTCTTACAAAGAAGCAAGAGAATCACATTATTGGATTAGATTATTATTTGAAGCTGAACTTATTAATAAGGAAAGTAAAGAAGAACTATTAACCGACGTAGATGAACTTTTAAGAATCTTAGGTGCTAGTAAAAGAACATTAAAATCGAACATAAATGCCGAGAAAAATTAACTTATAAAATGTGTTTGTTGTACTTTTGAGTGAGCGCAGAATTGAATTTTTAATTGATTATTCTTCTTTATCAATTAATTTATTCCACCATTGACTGATTGAATTATTAAAGAATTGAAACTATGCCATTTTACCGAGAATTAGGAAAAATCCCACATAAAAGACATACTACTTTTAAAAAAGAAGACGGGAGTCTACATTACGAAGAATTATTCGGAACTGTAGGTTTCGATGGTATGTCGAGTTTATTGTACCATCTGCACCGCCCGACAATGGTGAAAGAATACTTGGGTTCAAAAGATGTGAGTCCAAAAATAGCAATAGAGAAGAACTTTAAGTCAAGAAGATTAATTGGTTTTGATGTAAAGCCTCAAGACGATTATTTAGAAAGCAGAGAACCGATACTTTGCAATAGTGATGTTTTGGTTGCATTGGCAGCTCCTAGAAAGTCAATGAAAGACTATTTCTACAAAAACACGGATGCCGACGAGGTGATTTTTATTCACAAAGGAAGCGGTACCTTGCGCACTTTTTTAGGAAACATTGAGTTTAAGTATGGTGATTACTTAGTAATTCCAAGAGGAATGATTTATCAAATCGAATTCGATACTGAAGAAAACAGACACTTAGTGGTAGAATCCTATTCCCCCATTTATACCCCAAAACGCTACCGGAACTATTTTGGTCAATTGTTAGAGCATTCTCCTTATTGTGAGCGTGATTTTAGAACTCCTGAAAATTTAGAAACCCATGACAAAATGGGTGACTTTATTTTGAAAATAAAGAAAGAAGGTGTTCTTCACGATTACGTTTATGCTTCGCATCCTTTTGATGTGGTAGGATGGGACGGATTCAATTACCCTTACGCGTTCTCCATTCACGATTTTGAACCAATTACCGGTAGAGTTCACCAACCGCCGCCAGTTCATCAAACTTTTGAGGCAGCTGGTTTTGTAATTTGCTCATTTGTCCCTCGATTATACGATTATCATCCAGAATCTATTCCTGCGCCTTACAATCATTCGAATATTGACTCTGACGAAGTATTATATTATGTTGACGGTGATTTTATGAGTCGAAATGATATTGATCAAGGGCAAATTACGTTGCACCAAGCCGGAATACCTCACGGACCGCACCCGGGAGCTTATGAAAGAAGTGTGGGACAAACTAAAACTGATGAACTAGCTGTGATGGTAGATACCTTTAAACCGTTAAAGGTTACTGAAAATGCTATGAAATTAGATGATGGCAAGTATTTCAAGAGCTGGCTGGAACATTAAAAGTATTTCTTATCGAGTTTTTTTATTGGTATATTTCACGTTCGTTTGAACAAAATTTAGAATTTGGAAGCAAAAGAAATTTCAGTAATTGGAGGAGGTAGTTGGGCCACGGCAATTGTAAAAATGCTGAGTAACAACGCTGAGAAAGTGCACTGGTGGATGCGAGATGCTGATAAGGCAAAATACATCAACAAGTTTATGCACAACCCCCGCTATTTGTCTTCTGTTCAGTTCGATCGGGAAAAAATTAGTGTAAGTAATGACTTGACTGAGATTATTTCTAAATCGGACTTTATTGTTATCGCAACACCTTCTGCATTTTTAATGGATGTTTTTGGTGACAGAGACAATTCAGATTTAGAAAATAAAACGATTTATTCCGCCGTTAAAGGAATTGTTCCTGAAGTACATCAAATACCTGCTAAATTTATCCATAAACGATTTGGAACGCCTTACGAAAACATTGGAATGATAAGCGGCCCTTGTCATGCAGAGGAAGTTGCAATGGAACGATTGAGTTACTTAACTATTGCTTGTCAAGACCAAGAGAAAGCTAAAGTATTGGCTGATTTATTGGAATGCCGTTACATTAAAACTCATCTCTCAGATGATTTGTTTGGGACAGAGATATCAGCGATTCTTAAAAATGTTTATGCCGTTGCGGCGGGAATTTATAATGGTCTGGGCTATGGAGATAACTTTCAAGCTGTATTAATTTCTAATGCTGTGCAAGAAATTGAACGTTTCGTAGACGAATTGAACCCAATTCATCGTGATGTTAAGTCTTCAGCTTACTTAGGTGATTTATTAGTAACAGCATATTCTAACTTCTCTAGAAACAGAACTTTTGGGAGTATGGTTGGAAAGGGTTACTCCGTAACGTCAGCTCAAATGGAAATGAATATGACTGCAGAAGGTTATTATGCAGCTAAAAGCATCAACAAAATCAACGAAAAATATAAAGTAGATATTCCTATTGCAGACGCAGTTTACAGAGTTTTATATGAAGGTATTTCGCCAGCAGTTGAAATGAGAATATTGGCTGATAAGTTGGTCTAGCAAAAAAACCATTCACTAAAATGCAGGTCGAGAAGGTTCGTTATCCAAAATGACGCTTATTTTCTCCATCACCTCTTGGGTTAACAATTGAACATCGTCCATTGCAGTAAGCGTTTCGGATAGCTGATCAACTTTTGAAGCTCCCAAAATTGCTGTGGAGACATTTTCATTTTTCAAACACCAGGCAATGGCCATTTTTGGCATGCTTGTTCCAATTTCTTGAGCAAGCTTCGTGAGTTTTCGTACTTTCTCCAAGTTTTCTTCTACTAAATTTTTGTCTTTCAGCCACTCCAAACCTTCCATAGATAGTCTAGTTTTTTCTGCCATACCATCGTTGTACTTGCCAGATAAAATGCCACTTGCCAATGGAGACCAAATAGTAGTTCCTAAGCCTACCGTTTTATATATTTGACTATACTCTACCTCTACCTTATCTCGATGAAACATGTTGTACTGAGGTTGTTCCATAGTGGGCCCAATTAAATTGTACTGCTGCGCTACCATGTGAGCTTCCATAATTTCTTGCGCGCTCCATTCAGAAGTTCCCCAATATAAAATTTTTCCTTGCTGAATGAGGTTATGCATGGTCCAAACTGTTTCAGAGATAGGCGTTTCTTTATCTGGTCTGTGACAATAGTATAAATCAAGATAGTCTAGCTTTAACCTTTTCAACGCCGCTTCACATGCTTCCACCAAATGCTTTCTACTTAATCCTCTTTGATTAGGCAATTCTCCTCCATCGCCAAAAAATGCCTTTGAAGAAACAATGTAAGAATCTCTTCGCCAGTCTCTTTTACTTAGAATTTCGCCCATTACTCTTTCTGACTCTCCTTTAGAATATATTTCTGCATTATCGAAAAAATTTACGCCCTTGTCATACGCTAAGTCCATTAAGTCGGCTGCAATATTGTTTCCAATTTGCTTTCCAAAGGTTAACCAAGAGCCCAACGATAGTCGACTAACTTTTAACCCAGATTTCCCTAAGTTTTTATATTCCATTGTTTAGTTTTTTATTTCAAAAATTTTGATAAAAGATAAAGGTAAAAAGTCGAAAGTTTATTC
>CAJXRL010000243.1 GCA_913059105.1 uncultured Flavobacteriales bacterium | reverse complement strand
GATCGTCGGCAGCGTCAGATGTGTATAAGAGACAGTTCATACAAAGCGCTTTGTTATTGATACAAAAGTTCCAGGTAAACTAAAAAAATCTCAATTGCAATATGAATTCGATATTGATATTTTTAAGGAAGAGGAACTAAAACACATTAATACTTCATTTTTAGATTTCCCTGTAGGACTTGTCTCGTATGATCGAAAGAAGAAAGTTTTTCTTAGAAACAAAAAGTATACAAAAAGAATGAAAAAGGCTTATTTAAAGCTATGGGCGGAATCCCAAACAACTGCTGGTCGGCAAGCAGAAGGACTTAAATAATTTTAAAAGCCATTCCAATTATTTGGGATGGCTTTTTTGTTTAACAAGATGAAAGAAATCAAACTTAGAAAGGTTTTAAAAGAAGATAATTTTGCATTAGCTCAAACAATTCGAGCAGCATTTATAGAATTTGGCGCACCACTAACCGGAACAGTTTATGAAGACCCTACAACGGATGCGCTATTCGAATTGTTTGATCCTGTGATGAAGGGAGTGCTATTTGTTGCTGAAGAAGATGGAAAAGTGTTGGGTTGCTGTGGTATTTTTCCAACTGAAGGATTAGCCGAAGGTTATGCTGAATTAGTGAAATTTTATTTAGCTGAAGAAGCTCGAAATCAAGGAATAGGGAAGGCATTGTTTGAGAAAGCAATTCAAGCAGCACGTGAGTTTGAATATCAATTTTTGTATATTGAAAGTCAACCTAGTTTTAGCAAAGCGGTTAAAATGTATGAACGATATGATTTTAAGTATTTAGAATATTCTCTAGGAAATTCTGGACATGATAATTGTGATGTCTGGATGCTGAAAACATTATAATTTTTAGAAATGAATAACCATAAAAAAATCGCCCTTTTAATTTTAGATGGGTGGGGTTACGGTAAAAAAGATCATTCAGACGCTATATTTAATGCAAATACCCCTGTTTTTGATGGTCTGTTGGAGGCTTATCCAAATGCAACGTTACGAACCGATGGAGAGTTTGTTGGACTGCCTATTGGGCAAATGGGCAACTCTGAAGTGGGGCATTTAAACATTGGTGCTGGTAGAGTGGTATATCAAGATTTGGTAAAAATCAATAAAGCTTGCGAAGACAATTCTATTACTTCCAATAAAGAACTTTTGAAAGCTTTTGAATACGCTAAAGAACACAACAAGCAAGTTCATTTTTTAGGGTTGCTTTCTGATGGAGGAATACACTCTCACCAAAAACATTTAATTAAACTGTGCCAAATAGCTGCTAAAACAGGTGTTCAGAAAAGTTTTATTCACGCATTTACGGATGGTAGAGACACAGATCCAAACGGAGGAAAAGGATTTGTCGAACATGTGGAGAAGTCAATTGAAGCGTATCCGACCAAAATAGCTACCGTTATTGGTCGGTATTTTGCAATGGATAGAGATTCACGTTGGGAAAGGATTCGTAAGGCATATGATTTAATGGTTCATGGAAAAGGAGTCGCTGCACGTTCTGCTAAAGAAGTATTGGAGAAGTCTTATAAAACCGGTATTACCGACGAATTTATTGAGCCACATTTTATTGCAGATCAAGAAGGAAAGCCAATTTCAACCATTAATGATGATGACGTAGTTATCTGTTTTAATTTCCGTACGGACCGTTGCAGAGAGATCACAAGAGCTTTACATCAAGAGAACTTTGTAGATTTTGGAATGCAAATGCTTCCGTTGTATTATGTTACCATGACAAATTACGACGATAGTTTCAAAGGAGTGAATGTGTTATTTAAGAAAGATAACTTGAAAAACACATTGGGTGAGGTCATTTCAAATGCTGGGAAAAAGCAAATTAGAATTTCTGAGACAGAAAAATATCCTCATGTAACATTTTTCTTTTCAGGAGGCAGAGAGGTGCCTTTTGACGGTGAAGTAAGATTGATGGCCAATTCTCCCAAAGTTGCAACCTATGATTTGCAGCCCGAGATGAGCGCAGAGCTGGTAAGATCAAAAATAATTGCTCAAATAGAAAGCAGCAGTGCAGATTTCATTTGCCTAAATTTTGCAAATCCGGACATGGTAGGTCATACAGGAGTTTACGATGCAATAATTAAGGCGGTGGAGAAAGTGGATGAATGTACCGGAGAAATAATTGAAAAAGGTATTGAGAATGGCTATTCATTTATAGTTATTGCCGATCACGGAAATGCGGAATTTGTAATGAATGAAGATGGGAGCCCAAATACAGCTCACACGACTAATTTGGTTCCTATTGTTCTTATCGATAAGGATTATAAGGCGATTAAAGACGGAAAATTAGCAGATGTAGCGCCGTCAATTTTAAAAATGATGGGCATAGAAATTCCTGTAGAAATGAACGGGGAAGTTTTAGTTTAAAGCAAGAGAAAGCGGTTTTCAAATCGTAATTTTAAAAATCAAATAAGTAGGAAGAACATGAACGGAGTTTCAGAATATATACAAGCGAATAAAGACCGATTTATAAACGAGTTGATAGAGCTATTAAAAATACCTTCTGTTAGTGCAGATTCAGCGTATAAAGGTGATGTAATGGATGCTGCCGAGGCGGTTAGGAAATCATTAGCGGCAGCCGGAGCGGATAATACTGAGTTATTCCAAACGGCTGGCTTTCCTGTTGTTTATGGCGAGAAAATTATTGACGCTGCTAAACCAACAATTCTAGTTTATGGTCATTATGATGTTCAGCCTGCTGATCCGTTGGAGCTTTGGGACAGCCCTCCATTTGAACCAGTTATTAAAGATGGAAAAATTTATGCAAGAGGAGCTTGCGATGACAAAGGTCAAATGTTTATGCATGTTAAAGCTTTAGAGCTTATGATGCAAACGAATCAATTGCCTTGTAATGTAAAATTTATTATTGAAGGTGAGGAAGAAGTAGGTTCGGCAAATTTGGAGAAATTCATCACAGAAAATAAAGAGAAATTAAAGGCGGATATAATCTTGATTTCTGACACTTCAATGTTGTCAATGGAAAACCCTTCTATTACAACAGGACTTAAAGGATTAAGCTATTTAGAAGTTGAGGTAACCGGACCGAATAGAGATTTGCATTCAGGAGTTTATGGAGGAGCTGTTGGCAACCCAATAAATATATTATGTGAAATGATTGCTTCATTGAAAAATGAGAACAATTACATTACAATTCCAGGGTTTTACGACAACGTATTAGAAGCTAGTAATAAGGAAAGAGAATTGATGGGAAAAACACCTTTCAATCTGGCAGATTATAAATCGAAATTGGGAATTGATGAAGTTCATGGAGAAGATGGATACACAACAATAGAAAGAAAAGGAATACGACCAACCTTAGATGTGAATGGAATTTGGGGCGGATATATTGGAGAAGGAGCAAAAACGGTTCTTCCTTCTAAGGCTTCTGCAAAAATCTCAATGAGATTGGTACCGAATCAATCGGACGAAGAAATTACGACTAAGTTCAAAAAGCATTTTGAGTCTATTGCGCCAAAGTCGGTGAAGGTAGAAGTTAGACCACATCATGGGGGTGAGCCCTATGTAATGCCAATTGATATTCCAGAATACGAAGCAGCGAGTGAAGCTATTGTTAGAGCATTTGGAAAGGAACCTGTGCCAGTTAGAGCAGGGGGTAGTATTCCAATTGTAGCGCTTTTTGAAGAGGTATTAGGACTAAAATCAATCTTGTTGGGCTTTGGGTTAGATACAGACGCAATCCACTCTCCTAATGAACATTATGGCATAGAAAATTTCTTAAAAGGAATTGAGACGATTTCTTATTTTTATGAAAGTTATTCTAGCAAAAATTAGATGAGAAATTTTTCTAAACTTAGTGTTGTTATTGTTCTGCTTTTAAGCTTTAGTTCTTGTATAGAGTATCTGTCTCTTATACACATCTCCGAGCCCACGAGACAGGCAGA
>CAJXRL010000242.1 GCA_913059105.1 uncultured Flavobacteriales bacterium | reverse complement strand
TCTACACAGAGTAGATCGTCGGCAGCGTCAGATGTGTATAAGAGACAGGTCTAAAGAATACATGCGATGCTCATGCACTATTGTATTAAAACTCTTGGTAATCTCACCTCCTACACGCAACGTTGGCGAATTGGGATCAAAAAACTCTGGATGTTTAGCTTCTAACTCCTGTAATTGTTTAAGTTTCATATCAAACTCAAAGTCATCAATAGTAGGATGATCTAATACGTAATAATTATGATTATGTTCGCGTAATTCGCTACGAAGAGACTGGATTTGTGTTTCTATACTCATTAAAAATGCCGTGAAAAAAGTTATCTTTTTACCTTATATTTAAAGCATCTAATATACTAAAATGAACGTCAAGACAATTGTGGTTTTCTGTCTTTTTATCAGCTTTTTATTCAGTTGTAAATCTGAAGAACACACAGTTGAAATTCCGCAGATAATTCCAGTTCCCAATGAGGTCACAATAAATGACGGTTATTTTGTTTTAGATAATAGCGTTGGAATCTTTTATGATGACACATTTAAAATATCTGGTGATTTCCTTAAAAACTTCATTCAAGAAGGTAGTGACATCAAGTTAGATGATACTGATGACATTCAATTCATCTTAGATCAAACCATTGAAAACACAGAAGGCTACAAACTAGAAATCCAACCTTATAAAATTACAATAAGAGCAAAAACTGATCGAGGCGCCTTTTATGCTGTTCAAACCTTACGTCAATTACTACCTCCAGAATTTGAAGACAACAGACTTTCTAAAAAAAAGGTTAGTATTCAATGCATGACGATAACAGATGCGCCACAATTTAATTATCGCGGAATGCATTTAGATGTTGGTCGACATCTTTTCTCGGTAGATTTTATAAAAAAATACATAGATGCGCTTGCAATGCTGAAAATGAACACATTCCATTGGCATTTAACTGAAGATCAAGGGTGGCGAATTGAGATTAAGAAATATCCGAAGCTTCAAGAAGTGGCAGCGTATAGAAATGAAACATTAATTGGACATTATAGTGATCAACCTCATCAATTTGATGGTAAACGTTATGGTGGATTCTACACACAAAATGAAATTAAAGATGTTGTTGCATATGCTCAAAGTCGCCATGTAACTGTAATTCCTGAAATTGAGTTACCAGGACATGCTCAGGCAGCAATAAGTGCTTATCCGAATTTAGGTTGTACAGGAGAACAAGTTGATGTAGTTACAAAATGGGGTGTTTTTGAACATATTTATTGCTCAAAAGATGAAACCTTCGATTTTCTTGAAGATGTTTTAGATGAAGTGATTGAATTATTTCCTAGCGAATACATTCATATTGGCGGAGATGAAGCTCCCGAAACAAAATGGAAAACCTGTAAACAATGTCAGAATAGAATTGAAACTGAAGGTTTAAAAGACGAACATGAGCTTCAAAACTATTTTATAACGCGAATTGAAAAGTATCTCAATACTAAAGGGAAACAAATTATTGGTTGGGATGAAATCCTAGAAGGTGGTTTAGCACCTAATGCTACAGTAATGTCTTGGCGAGGAACAGAAGGCGCAGTTGAAGCAGCAAAACAAAAACATAACGTCGTGATGACACCAACATCGCATTGTTACTTTGATTATTATCAGTCCACAAATTCTGATGAGCCAACAGCAATTGGAGGTTATTTACCCTTAGAGAAAGTATATCGTTTTAACCCGATTCCTTCAGAATTAAATGAAGAGGAAGCTAAATACATTCTAGGAGCTCAAGGCAATATATGGACTGAATACATGCCAACTGAAGATCAGGTAGAATACATGGCATTTCCAAGAATCTTGGCTATGAGTGAAGTAGTTTGGTCAAAAAATGAAAACAAGGATTATTCAGATTTTACAAAGCGTGTAGAACATTTTAATAAGCGGTTGGATGTGTTGGATGTAAATTATGCGAATCACTTATATGAAATTTCAGGTGAACTTATTTCAGAAGACCATAAAACAGAATATGAGCTAACAACAACTCTAGACGACAAAACTATTCGTTTTACTTTAGATAGTAGTCAACCAAATTTAGAATCTCAAATCTGCACACAACCTATTCCAGTTGAAAATAGCAAGACCATTAAAGCAGCTGTTTTTGACACTGAAAAACAATTAGGAAGCATATTTACCGAAACCATTAATTACCATAAAGCTGTTGGTAAAACAGTCACTATCAATAAAGAACCAAGTCCTGTGTATTCTGGAAGTGGTGCTCAAGGTTTGATAAATGGTATTTCAGGAAGTGACACACGTTATGGTGACAAAGAATGGTTAGGGTTTTGGGGAGAAGACTTAGAGATTACAATTGACTTAGGTGAAGAAACAGAGATTAATTCTATTGAAACACGTTTTTATAATGGAACTGGACAATGGATTTATGCTCCGAAACTGGTTGAATTTGGATTTAGTTCACATGGAATTGATTCTAAGGTTGAAATACAAAATTCAGAAGAAACTATTGTAGATATTATTATAAAAGCTGATGTTAACACCAGAAACATCTATTTAAGATTCCATAACTATGGCATCATTCCAGACGGCAAACAAGGTGCAGGACAAAAAGCTTGGACATTTATTGACGAAATTATAATCAATTAATATGCTATTAGAAATCTGTGCAAATTCATACCAATCAGCTAAAAATGCTCAAGATGCAGGAGCACAACGTATCGAACTCTGCTGTGAACTATCGATTGGAGGAATCACGCCAAGTTACGGGTTGATAAAACAAGTGGTTACAGAATTAGATATAGAAACCTATGTATTGATAAGACCTCGAAGCGGTAACTTTTGTTATTCTGAGGCTGAATTTGAATGTATTAAAAAAGACATTCAAATCTGTAAAGACCTAGAATGTCATGGTATTGTTTCTGGTATTTTAAATCGAGACAATACTATAGACATTGAAAGAACACAAGAGCTCATTGACCTATCAAAACCTTTACCATTTACGTTTCATCGTGCTTTTGATGTGGTACCGAATTCAAAAGATGGTTTAGAACAATTAATTGACTTAGGGGCTGACAGAGTTTTAACCTCAGGACAGAAGCCAAAAGCTATTGACGGATTTGAGACTTTAAAAAAATTAAAGCTTCAATCAAATAACCGAATAACAATTTTAGTTGGTAGTGGAATTACTTCTGAAAATGCTAAACTATTTAAAGATGCTGGATTTAAGGAAATTCATGCATCAGCATCTGAAATTATTTCTACTGAATCTTCAGACTATTTTGGAAATACACCTCAAACAGTTTCTAATCCATCGAAGATTAAAGCCATTTTAAAAGCAATTGCAGATGAAATATAGTGTAATCATTATTCTGCTCTTGTCATTAATGAGTTGCGAACCAAAACATGATGTTCCTGTAACTATTGACCTACATACCAATTGGAAATTTAAGGCAGTGAATGATTCTGTTTGGAAATCAGCCACAATCCCAGGGAATGTACATTCTGATTTATTGGAAAACAATCTCATTGAAGATCCTTTTATTGGAATCAATGAAGATAGTCTGCAATGGATTTCCGAAACGGACTGGGAATACAAAACAAGCTTTTCAGTAGATCCTAAAACACTTAAAAAAAAGCATATCGAGCTGAATTTTGAAGGTTTAGACACCTATGCTTCCGTATTTCTAAATGATAGTTTAATACTTGAAACCAATAATGCATTTCGAGAATTTAGAGTAGATGTCAAGTCAGCTCTTAAACCTAAAAACGATTTACAAATTGTAATTGAACGCACCTTTGTTTCCGAAGAAAAAGAAAAAGCCAAGCTATCATATCAACTTCCAGAAGGAAATCGCATTTTTACTAGAAAAGCACAGTTTCAATATGGTTGGGATTGGGGACCGAAACTAAATACATCTGGTAGTTGGAAACCTATAAAT
>CAJXRL010000241.1 GCA_913059105.1 uncultured Flavobacteriales bacterium | reverse complement strand
AGATTTCTGCCTGTCTCGTGGGCTCGGAGATGTGTATAAGAGACAGTATTACCACATGGGTAATACCAAACTTCATGTGCTTAAAGGCATAAACATGGAGATTAAAGAAGGAGAAATGGTCTCTATTATGGGCTCGTCGGGCTCAGGAAAATCAACCTTGTTGAACATTCTCGGCATGCTCGATAATTATGAAGAAGGAGAATATGTTCTAGATGGGACCACCATTAAAAACTTATCAGAGACCAAATCAGCGCAATATCGCAGTAAGTTTTTAGGATTTGTTTTTCAATCTTTTAATTTAATTTCTTTTAAAAATGCAATGGAAAACGTTGCATTGCCGCTGTATTACAAAAAAGTAAAACGGGCTGAGCGAAATAAACTCGCACTTGAATACTTAGAAAAGGTTGGATTAAAAGAATGGGCAACTCACATGCCCAATGAATTATCCGGTGGACAAAAACAAAGAGTTGCTATTGCCAGAGCATTGATCTCGAACCCCAAAGTGCTATTGGCCGATGAACCGACAGGAGCGCTAGATTCACAAACCTCTAGTGAGGTAATGGAACTACTTCGACAAATCAATAAGGAAGGCATTACCGTTATTATTGTAACCCATGAGAACGACATTGCTGAAAAAACAGATCGTTTAATCCGTTTGAAAGATGGATTAATTATCAATTCAACATTCGAGAAGAACAAAGTAGTCGAGCTAACCCAACATAATGCAAACAACTAGTTATGTTTGATCGGGACAAGTGGCAAGAAATTATATTTACCATCTCTCAAAATAAACTGAGAACATTTCTAACTGGCTTCAGTGTAGCTTGGGGAATCTTTATGCTAATCGTACTGTTGGGCTCAGGTACTGGTCTTCAAAATGGAGCTCAAGAAGAATTTGCGGATACTGCCACCAATAGTATTTGGGTATTTAGTGGACAAACAAGCACGCCCTTTAAAGGAATAAAACCTGGGAAACGCATTAAATTTGACGATACTGATTTTGATTGGGTAGACAATCATTTAAACGGGGCAAAAGAAGCAAGTGGCAGATATTATTTGGGAAGTTCTGAAGTTGTTTTTGGAGGAGAATCTGGTAGCTTTCAAATTAGAACAGTACACCCTGATCATCAATACATTGAAAAGACATTGACCACTAAAGGTCGTTTCTTAAACCAGACTGATATTGATGAGAAAAGAAAAGTAGCTTCCATTGGATCTTTAGTTCAGAAGACTCTTTTTAAAGACATTGATCCAATTAATAAGTACATTAAAGTGAATGGCGTACCATTTAAAGTGATTGGAGTTTTTGAAGACGAAGGAGGAGAAAACGAACAAGAAATCCTCTATTTGCCAATCACCACGGCCCAGATGGTATTCAATGGCCTAAATCAAGTTGACATGTTTATGTTCAACATAGACAAAGATGCCAGCGTTGAAGAAAGTTTAATTATAGAAGATCGAGTAAGACAAAAAATGGCGGAGACGCACAATTTTGATCCGAACGATGAAAGGGCTATTCGTTTCTGGAATAATGTTGAAGGTTTTCAAGAAATACAAAACATGTTTACTGGCATCAATATTTTTATTTGGATCATCGGCATCATGACTATTATTGCAGGAATTGTGGGCATCAGTAATATTATGATGATTGTGGTAAAAGAACGTACCAAAGAAATTGGAATCCGAAAAGCGTTAGGAGCAACTCCTGGTAGTATTGTTGGATTAATTTTGATGGAATCTGTTTTGATTACTTCTGTTTCAGGATATATTGGATTGGTATTGGGAGTTGGATTAATCGAATTGGTTAGTAATATACTACCTCCTGACACTCCTTTCTTTAAAAACCCAGAAGTAGATTTTCAAGTTGCCGTTACTGCAACACTGATTTTAATTACAGCTGGTGCCATAGCAGGCATAATTCCAGCGCGAAAAGCGGCAATTATCAGGCCTATAGAAGCACTAAGAGACGAATAATATGTTTGATTCGGATAGATGGCAAGAAATATATAGTTCCCTTAAAAAGAACAAACTAAGAACCTTCCTAACGGCATTTGGTGTCTTTTGGGGGATCTTTATGCTCATCATTATGTTAGGCTCAGGAAATGGTCTTGAAAATGGCGTAAGGAATAATTTTGGAGGTTCCGCCACCAACAGTGTTTTCATATGGACTCAGCGAACTTCATTACCCTATGCCGGACTTCCTAAAGGAAGGTATTTCAACATGAAAAATGAAGATGTTCTTGCACTGGAACGTGAAGTTAGCGAACTAGAATATCTGGCTCCACGTAATCAATTGAGAGGTTATGGCGTAGGAAATAATGTGAGTCACAACAACAAGTCTGGTAATTTTACAGTAATGGGGGATTATCCCCAGGTGTGGAACATTAATCCTATGGAAATGCTTCAAGGCAGATTTCTGAATCACTACGATATTGAAGATAAAAGAAAAGTAGTTGTGCTTGGAACTCGAGTACGAGATGTATTATTTGGTGAGGAAAACCCAATTAATGAGCATGTAAAAATCAACGGTATATTTTTTAAAGTAGTTGGTGTTTGGAAGTCAAAAAAGAAAGGAAATGGAGGAGAAAGCGATAGTGAAACTCTATTTATTCCCTTCACAACTTTTCAGAAAGCATTTAACTACGGTAACATTGTCGGTTGGATGGCAGCCACTATTGATCCCAATACTGATGCAGCGTTAGTAGAAGAGAAAATTAAGAATGTATTAAAAACCCGGCACAAAGTTGCACCAGAAGATGACAGAGCGTTTGGTTCTTTTAATGCCCAAAAAGAATTCAAAAAATTGAATGGACTCTTCGGTGGTATCGCCATGTTAATTTGGGTAGTAGGCACCGGAACTTTAATCGCTGGAATTATTGGTGTTTCTAATATCATGCTCATTGTTGTAAAAGAGCGTACCAAAGAAATTGGAATAAGAAGAGCCATTGGTGCAACTCCTGCCTCTATTGTTGGCCAAATTATGTTGGAAGCCATAACTATAACGTCCTTAGCAGGCTATTTCGGATTGATATTCGGGATTGTGTTGACCGAGGTGCTAGCCAATGCTATTGGAGATGGCGGCGGTGGCATGTTTATGAACCCAACAATAGATTTAAAAATTGCATTAACAGCACTCACTATTCTTATTATTGCCGGAGCCTTTGCAGGACTAATTCCCGCCAGAAAAGCAATAAAAATCAAACCAATAGACGCTTTAAGGGCTGATTAGTAATCAACATTATTGAACAATAAATAACATTCTCATGAAGAAATTTCTACAAATATTAATTGCCGTACTAATCATTGGAGTATTTCTAGGAACCATCTATTTCTTATATTCTAAATCTGAGGAAAAACCAATTGTGTTTCAAACAGCTACTCCATTAATGACAGATATCTACAAAAAAACAGTAGCAACAGGCTCAGTGGTACCAAGAAAAGAGATTGAGGTAAAACCTCAGGTTTCAGGTATTATTGATCAAATTTTTGTCGAAGCAGGGCAAATGGTGGAAAAAAATGACAAGATCGCTTTGGTAAAAATTATTCCTAACATGGTTTCTCTCAACAATGCTGAGAATAGGCTGCGTCAAGCAAAAATCAGCTTCGATAATTCAAAAGTTGACTTGGATAGAAATAAAAGCCTAAAAGAAAGCGGCGTCATTGCAGAAGCTCAATTTCAACCCTTTGAATTAAATTTTAATTCTGCAAAAGAAGAATTCAAAGCAGCACAAGACAATTTAGAGTTGGTTAGAAGAGGTGAAACTTCAAGAAATAGCGGAAGTACCAACCGCCTAATTCGAGCCACGATCTCGGGAATGGTTTTAGATGTTCCTGTTGAAGAAGGTTTTTCTGTAATTGAAGCCAATACCATGAATGCGGGAACAACCGTTGCTTCTATTGCCGATATGTCTGACCTGTCTCTTATACACATCTCCGAGCCCACGAGACAGGCAG
>CAJXRL010000240.1 GCA_913059105.1 uncultured Flavobacteriales bacterium | reverse complement strand
AATTCAATTCAAATTTTTTACGAATTCTTTGTTGGTTCCACTCTAAAGGAGACCCGGGGAAATAAAGATTAAAATCAAATGTTTTGTGCAAGTTTATGCCAGTACTTGTACCCATTGAAACGTAAGAATTATTGTCAACTTTTGACAAGTAGATCCTTCCATTTTTTAATGTCCAATTCTTGGACATTATGATCTTGATAAGTGCCATTGTAATATGCTTCAACCAATTCAACTTGCTTCTTGTTAATAGTACTTTTTAAAAGAAAATAGGTTTTGGCAAATTGCTTTTCTGTAAATCTGTTTCTTCTGCAATCAGCAACTAAATTATATAAGAAATTGCTTTTTGCACCGATTGTAATCGGTTCGATATTAACCAATTTAGGAGTTAAGCAAATTTGGTTGATGGTCAGATAATTATTGACCGCTATAACTTTCTTCTCGTAGCCAATAAAGGTAATTTGAAATGTATCGCCAACGGTTGTAGTGAAGCTAAAATTTCCTTCAAAATTGCAAGCCGTTCCAGTTTGGTTTTTAATACTAACAACATTAGCAAAAGGTAAGGCTTCATTGATATGACAATCAGAAACTTGCAGTGAAATAGTAACTTTTTCCTGAGTGAACACGTCAAAATAGAAAGAAACCAAGAATAAAAGAGAGGCTATTTTGTACATGTATTGTAGGACACTGTTGAAGTTGAATAAGATGTCTAGCGAATTTACATTTAATTGATTTTAATCAGGCCATTGCATTACTACAATTTGTTACTTTCGCTTAAAACCTATCTAATTGAAAAACTGTCCTAACTGTAATGTAACTATTTCAAAGACTTTTAAGTTTTGTCCTAGCTGTGGACAAGGGGTAAAGTTGGATCAAAGTGTAGGCAGTTTATTGACTCATTTTTTAAACGATTATTTTACCTTCGATTCGAAAATTATTCGAAGTGTACTTCCCTTAATTTCAAAACCCGCATTTTTAACTTTAGAATATTTGAAAGGTAGAAGGGTGCAATATATTGCGCCTTTTCGCTTGTTCATTTTTTTAAGTTTGATTTTCTTTCTTCTATTAAGTTGGTCTAACTCTAGTTCTGTGAGCATCGATAGTCAAGTTAATGGTTTTAATGAAGCTTTTTGGAATCGTTTTTTTGATTCTTGGTTGCCCAAGTTATTTTTCTTTTTATTGCCTCTTTTTGCCTTGTTAATTGCTTGGCTATACAGAAGGCAGAAGAAAGGAATGATGCCTCACTTTTTATTCGCATTGCATTTCCATTCTTCTTTGTTCTTTATGGGAATTATTTATGCTGTAGTAAGTTACGTTTTTAGAAAACTAGATTGGGTGCTGTTTAATGAGGTATTCTTAGGTATTTGTGGCTTTTATCTAGCATATTACTTGTGGAAAAGTCTGCGAAGAATGTATGTAGAATCTAGATTAAAAACGAGTTGGAAGTTTATTGTTCTAGTTGTTCTCTACGGAATATTACTCGTTGCTTCTACCTTTATCCTGCTACTCTTTAGCTATAATTATTAACTTCGTGCGCCTAAATTGAAGCGCATGAAAATTGGTATCATAAGAGAAGGTAAAACACCACCAGACAAGAGAGTTCCTTTTACACCACAGCAATGTAAGTCAATTGTCGAGACGTATCCTGAAGTTGAGTTATACATTGAAAAAAGTCCTATTAGAGCTTTTGAAGATGCACAATATGAAAATTTAGGTTTGACACTTGTTGACGATTTATCGCATGTAGATGTAATTTTTGGTGTGAAGGAAGTGAATATGGAGGATTTAATTCCAAATAAAACTCACTTTTTCTTTTCTCATACCATTAAAGAACAACCTTACAATCGTGATTTGTTGCAAGCGGTAATAGATAAAAATATTCAGTTGGTGGATTACGAAGTGCTTACTGAGTTAACTGGCAGAAGGCTAGTAGGCTTTGGAAGATATGCGGGAATTGTCGGTACATACAACGCATTTATAGCCTATGGCTTAAGAACTGGGAAGTTTACTTTAAAGCCAGCGAATCAATGTGCAGACAGAATGGAAATGGAAAGCGAATTGCCTAAAATTCAATTGCCAAATGATTTTAAAATTGCTTTAACAGGGCTAGGCAGAGTGGCTGGTGGAGCGATAGAGGTGTTACAAAAAATGAATGTAAGGCAAGTAGATTCTTCTTCTTTTTTAACGCAGCAATTTAATGAGCCTGTTTTCACACAACTTTCGGTAAAAGATTATTTTAAAAAGAAGAACGGCGAAGAATTTGAACGAAAGGAAGCATACGCAAATGCGAAAAATTTTGATTCAGATTTTACAAAGTTTACTCAAGTAGCCAACATGTACATCCCTTGTCATTTTTGGGATGCGGAGGGTCCAAATGTATTTTCGAAAGAAAATTTGGCTTCATCTGAATTTAACATAGAAGTGATTGCCGATATCAGTTGTGATATTGCAGGTCCTATTCCTTCTACAATTCGCCCATCAACTATTGCTTCGCCAATTTATGAAGTAAACAAGGAAACGCTTCAAGAAGTTGAAACGACAAGCGGCAAGAGTATAACTGTGATGGCGGTGGATAATTTACCTTGTGAATTACCAAAAGATGCTTCAGAGGACTTTGGAGGAGAATTGATAAAAAATATTTTACCAGCTTTATTGAAAGAAGATCCCGACTCAATAATTGATAGAGCGACTATTGCTAAAAATGGAGACTTGAACTCACATTTTGAATATTTGAGAGCTTATTTGGAAGGAAGGTAAGTTTATAAGATTGAGAGTTAGGGGAGTTATTCCTTTCAAGATTAGAACACCATAGTCAATGTTCTATATTTTAGACTGTTGTCCAGAGGATGAAAATTCCACTTTTAGGCGTCTTTGAATTTCTTATTTTTTCTATTGTTAAATTGCGGCTTTCTAATTTGTGCTCTGCTGCTGCTGAATGCTTTTAGTTATTTCGGCTTTAACAGTTCCTGTATGTGCAGTTGTTTTGTTCTCAATCAACATAATCTTGCATTCCTTTTGTGAGGAAACTCGATGACTAATACCTTTTTTTATGATGAATAAGTCTCCTGTATTCATAGAAAAACTACCTTCATTTTTAATTTCGAATAAGAGTTTTCCTTCAACAATATAAAATAGTTCATCCTCATCTTCATGAGCATGCCAAGGCACCTTATCTCCTTTGATAGTAACTATTTTTACATATACATCGTTCACTTCGCCAATAATCTTAGGCGAGAAATAGCCTTTTATACCTTTGAATTTTTCTATTAATTTCATCGTATTATATAATTTCATAAAAATCATATTGTTCGGTTTTACCTTTTAATGTAGTTTCGAACAAATTAAGTTTGAGATATCTCTCCCTATTTTCTTATAAGCTTCTTGTGAGAGTAAAAGTTTTGTGCCAAACTGTTTGTTAGTCGATTCAATCCAGTTGGGATACTTAACTATTACTGCAAATTTTTTCGTTTCACCAGTATCAAAACGACCAATTATAATGTTCCCCTAAGGCACTCCAGATTTGACTTCAAATTGAATGTCAAAATTATCTTTAAGAAATAGCTTAAACACTTCCAATTTTTTGTTCATAGTTTCCTTGCATTAATAACGTCTAAGACTGAGTAATCACTTTTTTCTTTGTACCCAATACAGCCAAAATGCCATCACCGCCTACATCATTAATCATCCCATCATTGTCTTTAATAATCGTATTCATAATGCACTATGCAGATTGTTGTGTAAAGTAAAATAATTATTTTCGATATAACCACTTATTAAATGTCCGCATAGCAAATGGCATAACAGGATAGGTTATTACATAAGCTACTAGAATTACGGTAAAAATATGGACAATTATGGGGGTAATTATGCATAGAGAATAGTCCATGAGGCAAGAAATTATATACGGTTTAAGCACTGTCTCTTATACACATCTCCGAGCCCACGAGACAGGCAGAAATCTCGT
>CAJXRL010000239.1 GCA_913059105.1 uncultured Flavobacteriales bacterium | reverse complement strand
TACACAGAGTAGATCGTCGGCAGCGTCAGATGTGTATAAGAGACAGGTTATTAACTGTTGAGATTGTCATGCTTATTTTAAATTTGAATATGCAAAACAAAACTAAGAAAGCTTAGTTTAGCAAAGAAGTATGAAAAACAAGGTTGTTATAGTAACGGGGGCTTCTTCTGGGATAGGAAGAGCAACTGCATTGTATTTTGCCGAAAAAGGGTCTAACGTTGTTCTTGCTGCCCGTTCAGCAGATAAATTAAAGACTGTTGAGGCGGAAATCTCTAAAACTGGGGGAGTTTGCCTTAGTGTACCTTGTGATGTTTCTAAACCTGAGGATTGCGAGAATTTAGTCATAAAAACAATAGAGGCTTTTGAGCAAATCGATGTGCTGATTAATAACGCAGGAATTTCGATGCGAGCTATTTTCAATGAAACGGATTTGAATGTTATTAGAGAGGTAATGGACATCAACTTTTTCGGTATGGTGAATTGCACCAAATATGCTTTGCCATTTATTTTAAAGAATCAAGGAAGTGTTGTTGGGGTGTCCTCAATTGCAGGTTATGTTGGCTTACCGGCTAGAACAGGGTATTCTGCCTCAAAATATGCAATGCATGGCTTTTTAGATGCCTTGCGTATCGAAAACTTTGAAAATGATTTACATGTATTAGTGGCTTGTCCTGGTTTTACAGCTTCCAATATTAGAAACTCAGCATTAACTGCAAATGGGACAGCACAAGGCGAATCGCCAAGGTCTGAAGCAAAGATGATGCAACCTGAAGAGGTTGCTGAAGATATTTACTCAAGTATTGTCAACAGAGATCAAAGTCTGGTGCTTACAAGAGAAGGTAAAATAGCAGTCTTTCTTTCAAAATGGGCACCAAAATTTTTGCAGCGGATGGTCTTTAGAGAAATGAAAAAGGAACCCGACTCTCCTTTAAAATGAATTATCCCATTTTTCTAATTGGATTTATGGCTTCAGGCAAAACGTCAAAAGGAAAAAAATTGGCAAGAAAACTGAACGTCCCTTTTATCGATTTAGATCAAGAGGTTGAACGCCAAGAAGAACAAAGCATTTCTACTATTTTCGATACTCAAGGAGAGGAGTATTTTAGAAAACTTGAAGCTAAAATTATAAGATCATATTCAAAAGATTTGGAAGTGGTTGTGGCTTTGGGTGGAGGAACTCCTTGTTTTCATAACAATTTGAGATACATTAATGATGTAGGAACCTCTGTATATATGAAAAGGTCTGAATCAAGAATTCTAGGAAGGCTAAGAGAAAATAAACAAAAAAGACCTTTAATAGCCAATTTGAACGACGAAGAATTAAAAGTATTTATACATACAACTATGAATACCAGAACTCCATATTATGAGCAGGCTAATATTGTGTTTGATGCCGATAATAAACAATTATCTGAACTAATAGATAAGCTAAAGTTTTAAATACTTCTGCAAAGAAAAAAATCCCTAGTTGAACTACTAATTCTTAAAAATCCAGCTACTTGGATTTAATTTGGCTGGTTTACCTGCTCCCTGCGCTTTCCAAATTTCGAAGTGCATCGTAGAAGTGTTTTCTCCAGTTTCATTCATAAGGATGCCCAAATCTTGCTTAGTAGTAAGCTTATCTCCTGAAGAAACAAAGACTTCTTTAAAATATGAATATAAGGTAAAGTACTCTCCGTGATTTACTAATACGACTTTCCCTTGACCTGGGATAATAATTACATTAGAAACTGTTCCATTGAAACTTGACCTTCCAATATTTCCTTTTTTCGTAGATATATCAATGCCATTATTCTGAACAGTAACGTTCGCTAGGGTAGGGTGAGCATTATTTCCGAACTTAGAAACAATAACTCCTTCTGTAACTGGCCAGGGTAATTTTCCCTTGTTTGTAGTAAATGAATTACTCAATTCTCTAGCTTCAGGAGTCATTGGAAATCCTTCTTTCGATTTACCTTTTTTGGCAGCAGCTTCTCTTGCTTTACGTATTTCTTCTGCAATTATTCTTTCAATCGCTGCATTTACTTTCTTTCTATCTCGCCTCTTTTTATCCAGTTGCGTTTTTAATTCTTTTTCTTTTCCTTTCAAACTGGAAACCACATTTTCTTTCTGCGATTTTTCTGAAGCCAAAATATTTTTTTCATTCAGTTCAGCTTTTAACAGTCCTTCATTACTTTTTCGAATGGCCTCTAATATTTTAATTTGTTTGTCAATTTCTAGCTGTTCTTTTTTAATTCTTTCTGCTTGTTCTTGACGATATTTTGCATATTGTTGAAAGTATTTCAGTCGTTTATAGGCTTGATTGAAATTATCCGCGGAAAATAAAAACATCAACTTGTTATATTCACTTCTGTTTTTATATGCTTTGCGAATCATGTCAGCATATTCTGCCTTCAAGTCAGTTAAATTAGCTTCAAGGCTGTCTACTGTTGAGATTTGAAAATCTATGCTGTCATTTAGTAATTGGATTTCTTCCTTAATTGTCAGTATTAAGTTCTGACGAGACGAAATTTTCTTATTTAATTGCCGTAGTTGGCTTAAAGATGTCTTTTTTGTCTTCGCTGTCTCTTTCAATAAATTGTTTGTGTACCGAATTTCCTGCTGAAGTTTCTTCTTCTTATTCTGTAGCGACTTTTTTGATTGCGCGGAACCATTCAGCAGGATTCCACCAAACAAGAATAGGAATAGAAATACTTGTTTAATAAAATACCTGTTCATATTTGGATGAAATGTTGAATGAGAATTTTAAGGGACCCGTTAAAGATACCTTAGAATATTGTAAATTGACTTTTGCAGGTTTCTCAGATTGAAAATCAAACTTTAAATCACTCGGTAAAGATTGGTTTTCTACTGCTACAAAATTTTCATATCTACCCGTTAAAAACCTGTTTGCAGTTAAGTCTGAAAAAATGAAGTGGCTAACTTTAAAGGTTTTTTGATCAGCCCATAAGCTTACAATTTCCTCCTTTTGTTTTTCTATTCGTTCTGGTTTTTCATCGGCCTTTTTCACTTTCCGTTTTTTCAAATTACCGAGGTAATATTTTTCTTTATCAATTGATAACGTGACTTTTTCATCCGTCTCAAAATCAATAGCATTTCCAATTAAAATGGACTGTATAGTGCTAAATTCAAGGTCGATATTAAATCTTTTATTTATGTAATTATAATCACCAATAAAGTAGTTCCTATCTATTCTATTTAACACTTTTACAGAGTCTCTGGTTATCATTATTCTCGCTACTTCAATTCCTAATGCCGGAGTAATTGACACCCAAATCAAACTGTCTTTTCGAATGCGAATATTTGCTTTAAAAGGAGTCTTTTTCCCTTTTTGATACAATTGAATGGAGGCCTTTAATGAAAGGTGTTCAAATTGAAATTTATTTCTATCTAGTTGATGAATAAGGTATTCTGTCTTATTTACCTTTAAGTCCTTCTTCTTGGCTTTTTGCTGTACTTTGCAGGCAGATAATACCATAAGAAGTAGAATCGGAACTATAACTTTAAACCGACTAATCATAATACACTTTATCCGTTATTTTTTTATCGATTTTATTTGATGTGCCGCCTGATTTTTTTGCTTTTATCCAAAACTCAACTGCTCTATCTGCATCTCCTAAGTGAAATAAGATATCTCCTTTGTGTTCCAGTATTTCGCCACTCGGTTCAGATGAACTGTCAATTGCTTTATTAATCCAATTCTTAGCTTCTTCATATTCTTTTAATTGGAAAAGAATCCATGCATATGTATCTTGAAATGACGATTGATTTGGTGCTAAGTTGTTCGATTTAGCAGACATTCGTTTAGCTTTTTCCAAATCTTGGTTTCGAACCGAAAGATAATAGCTGTAATTATTTAATACGATGATATTATTTGGATCAATATTCAATGCCTTATCGTAGTTATTATCTGACTCTATGTTATTTTTTATTCCATGATAAGCATCTCCTAAGGCTGTCTCTTATACACATCTCCGAGCCCACGAGACAGGCAGAAATCTCG
>CAJXRL010000238.1 GCA_913059105.1 uncultured Flavobacteriales bacterium | reverse complement strand
TATAAGAGACAGTTTTAAAGCGATAGAAGAATGATTAAGCTAGACACGATAAACCTAAGAGACATTAAAAAAATGCGATTAGAACGCCATTGGTCACAAGATCAATTGGCAGAAATGAGTGGACTAAGCATACGAACCATTCAACGAATAGAGAATGGAGAGAACGCAGGCTTAGAATCGTTGAAAGCTTTGGCGGCTGTTTTTGAAATTAACATTGCAGATTCTGATAAGAAGCAAGAAATGGAACAGGTTAGAGAAGAAGAGGCCTACGTTCAAAAAGTAAAGGGCTTTTATAAACTACTTGTCATTGCCATCATGAGTTTAGTTGTACCAGTTATTCTTGCTATTGAAGATACAGCAAATTGGAGCACATTAGCATGGATCTTTCTTTCTTGGGTGGTAATTTTAACCGTTTATTCTCTGAATATGTTTGAATTCTTTGGAGAGGAATGGAAAAGCAAATTGATTAAAAGGAAATTCAAAAATAAGTAAGGCTGTTAATAGTGGTACAACTTTAACATCAACTAACCCAACAAATGCCTGTTTTATGCAGGCATTTTTAGTTTCTTAATTTTTACCACTGGGCCAGGACATAGTGCTTTATGACAATTCATGCAGCTTTGTACTAGGCTCTTATATGCTGTTTCCGCTGTTTCTGGGGTAGCATTTTTTAGCGTTTCAATGCCTGCTAAATAGGCGGCGCCCCAGGTTTTATATTCAGCTGAGGCTGCCTTTTTAGGCTCTGTGGCATGGGCAGAGAGTATTTTTTCATGATCTAACAGAACTGTAACTTCTTCTCCATTTTGAACCTGTTTCTTCATGCGTTTTGCTTCAGCAAACATTTTGCGCATCAACAAAGCTAATTCACTATCTCCATTAGGGTTTAGCGATTTTTTAACAACTGGTTTTTCCTCTACAATTGTATTTTTTGCTGCATCAGTACAGGCATGTAGTACCATAAATGACATTACAAGAATTGTGATCAATTGAAGGCCTTTTCTCATGGAGTTGGTTTTACTTGCAAGATAAGAAATGGACCTGTTAGGTGGTTATTGGAATTAAAAATTCTACAAATGTGTGAATCGTGTTAATTGCTTTATATCATGTTGAACAGCGATTTTAAGGTCAAGATTTTAGCTGAAATACTTTGATTGCCACCATAAATCTAGTTCTTTCACTTTGCCCAAAATGGCTTGTATTGATTTCCTGGTGTACTTGTCAACTCATGTAAATTTGTTCCATCAGTATTGATGATAAACAGTTTCTATTCGCAATGTTCATCGAATTGCTTTTTGTCTTTTGGAAATATAAAAGACGATTTTTGCTTTTTCCAACCAATTTTTTGATAAAACCCTTCTTTGTTTGGAGCAGCTGTTAACGTGATAAATTCATATCCCACTAAACTATTGCGAAGTTCATTAACAATCGATTTGCCGATTCCTTTTGCTTGATAGCTTGGATGAATGACTATGTCAACAAGCAAGGCATAATACTTTCCATCATCTACAGTCCTTCCAAAACCAATAATTTCATTTTCTTCTTTCACAAAACAAGTAAAAGAACTCGATCTAAATGATTTTTCAATTTCTTGAGGCGCTCTTATTCCCCAGTTTACTATTCTAAAAAGTTCAGAAACCCTTTTCCAATCCACTGTATCTGTGTCTGGGTTTAATTCAAACGATATCATGTTATTAATAATAGGAGAACATTACCCATCTGCTATCTGCTGTGCTATATATGTACGACATAGAACCAAAAGCTTTAAGTGAGTACCAGGCACCAGAATTGTACTGATATAATCTATTAGCAGCTACAGAACGACTGTCATCATGATAGAAAAATATTTCATGGCTTGTAAGATTCATAAAGGTAATCATTCGGCCATCATAACTGGCTTCAATTCCTGTAATAGTAGCATTTGAATTAGGCCCTATTACCCTATACACATTTCCTTCATCGGTAATAGTAAGGTTGTTAATAGTATTATCTGTACCAATATCTAACGTTGTTATACTACGAGTCCAAGAACCATTAATGCTTAACTGTGCTTCAGGTGTTGCTGTTCCTATACCTACCTTACCACTAAAGTAGTTTTGATCTTCATTTTCGGTATAAATCCCAAAGGTGTTTCCGTCTGTTCCGATAAATTTTGCCTTAAAAGCATATGATTCAGGAGAAGTGGTGGTATTGTCCGGTGTAATTTGAGCAATATATCCAAACAAAGAATCGGGTTGGGCAATTTTACCAACTACATTTGTAATTATTCCTGTTTTTTTCCCCTGACCGCTATTGGTCAAATCAATTCTGATTCCCAATTTATCAATATTTCCACTCACTTCATTATTAATGAAAATTCCTCCTGGGTCAGAAGCACCACCTGTTGCATGTATCTCTTGCGCAAAATCTGCAGTAACAGAATTAGTTCCAATGCCTAATTGAGTTCCTGAACTTAAGTAAGTTGTAGCCCCATTTGTTGTCCATGGGGAAATGTCGCCAGCTGTAATCAGTTTTAACCAAACTGGGGTTGCAGGTATTCCGTTGTTGTAATAAAAGCCGGAGTCGGTATCTGTTTGGAATATTAATACTCCCGTTGCAGGGTTATTGATTAAATTCCGTTGAGCAAATGTTAACCTTGGAATTAATAAGCCTTGAGTGGTAGATTTAATGTCTAACATGGCAGAGCTGTCAGGTGCAGTACCATTATCATTAATAGATATGCTCTGGGCTTTAATGGCACCGATGCCCGATAATAGAATACAGAAAACTAGGAGAATCCTATTCATTAATAATTTTGTTTGATACTATCTTTTCATTCAACCATTGAAGCAACGCTCCTAGGCTAACTTAGCTTATCAATTCCATAAAATTAAGATTTTCTCCCGATAATTCAACTGTGTCTTCCTAAGTGATGATTTTAACTTCCGCAAACCGAACTGTTAAGGCAGGATTGTGTTCCTTTTAGAATCCTTTCAATCCTGTATTTATTCATCCAATAAACCGTCAAGAAATTTATCTAACCCATTTTCTTTTGCATGCTCAAGCGTCTCTTCACCAGCTATTATAAGATTCTCGATATTTTCTGGCGATGCATCGGACATGTCTGACGAGTACTTACGGTCATTTTGAGGTGTATCAATTCTCAAATAAGATCCAATATTAGTAGGCTCAAGTGTCTGATATATTTCATTCATTTGAAATGCGACAGTGTCAATACTTGCATCCATCATGATTTCGGGAATCGATTTTGCCCATTGTAAAAGACTCCATCTGTTGCTTTTATCTTTATCCTCAAGTTTAAAGCCTCCGCCTCCCGTGCCTAACGATAAAATATACATAGAACTGGCAGATGGTTCGTTATTATTCCTGTCGGGAAAGTCTGTATTTCTAGCTTCTGCATAGGCACACATGGTAGGGTTGTTGGCAAATACCCCTCCGTCTAAATTCATCATCTTATCAGATTCTTTAGCGATAAGATTGTGAGCAGCAATGTTGTTAATTTTTGCTGGAGGGAAATAAGTTGGTGCTGCTGATGTTGACCGCAATACATCCCGTACAAGAAATTGTCTTTTTGACGTGTCTTCTGTACTGGTAAAAAAGAAAGAAGACTTGGTATTCATATTGTAGGTCGTAATAAGGCACGGTTTCATAAGATCGCTGATTAGAAGGTTTCTAAATTTTTCTTTCAGTAGAATTTCTAAATTTCTAGGACTAAACGCTGTAGCATTTTTTAGCCCCCATAATCGTTTCCAACTGCTCTTCTTCGAGGCGTTGAAGATTTGGTACCCTTCTTTTACATAAAAATTCAATGCGTCTGCAGCCGAAAACTTTGCTTTCTTTTTATTCCCTTCATGAGGAGTTAAATAAATACCCGTTAGAATTCCGCCGGTGCTCGTTCCAGCAATGAAATCAAAGTGATCGGAAATGGTTGTTCCCGGTGCTTTCTTTTGAAGGTATTCCTCCTGTCTCTTATACACATCTCCGAGCCCACGAGACAGGCAGAAATCTCGT
>CAJXRL010000237.1 GCA_913059105.1 uncultured Flavobacteriales bacterium | reverse complement strand
CTACACAGAGTAGATCGTCGGCAGCGTCAGATGTGTATAAGAGACAGGTCGTTGGGTGCTCATTTCTTTTTAGAATGTTAACCATACCTGAAATGGCATGCATGGGCGTTCGAATTTCATGACTCATGTTGGCCAAAAATTGCTGTTTGAATTGCTCACTTTTTTCTGCCCTAGTTTTGGCAATGTCTAATTTCTTATTGGTGTTTCTTACAAAACGTAAACGGCTTAAAATACCAATAGAAAAAAGCAAGGCCAGAGAAACTCCTGCTATTAAATAGTTCCGAGTTTCATTCTTTTTAAAAATTTCTTGTTGATGCTCTTGTTCGGCAAGCAGTTCCTTCTTTTCATATTCATGCTCGACCTCCATTTGAATCAAGCCATTATTTATCTCCTCCCTATTTAAGCTATCCCTCATTTGAATTTCAAGTTCATACATCTCAAGAGCTAAAAGCCCTTTATCTTGAGTTTTGTATATCTCTTTCAAAGCATTTGCCGCATATTGTATGTACCAAGGAGAGCTTAGCTCTTTTCCTATAAGAAGAGATCTTTTTGCAAATACCAAGGCTTTTTCCGAGTCCCCTTGTGCATTATAAATCAATCCCAAGTTGTGTAGAATTTCTGAAAGGCTGTTCTTTGACTTTATTTCTTCAGATAATATTAGGCTACTTTCCAGATATTCCAAGGCTTTTATGGTATCTCTTTCTTTTGCATAAAAGACCCCTATGTCGAATAGAACTTTTGCTGATCCAACTTTATGCCCTATTTTATTATTTAACTCTAAACTGTTTTGATAATTCTCCAGAGCTTCATCTGTTTTTCCTTGTAAATAAAAAACGTCCCCAATATTCCGTAACACCCAGGCAATGGATTCTGCATGTTTACCCTCTTTACCTTCTGTAAATCCCCCATCTGCGTATGTTTTTAAGGATTTCTGATAATAGCTTAAGGCTTTTGCATTGTTATCTTGTGAAAAATAAATATTCCCAATGTTGTTAAATATCGAAGCTTTGTTTCGATCAACTCCTGATTCTTCAATTATTTTTAATGAACGTTGGTAATAACCTAACGCATCATTCAATCTTCCAAGATAATTTGAACTATTGCCAAGACAAATGAGCGTATATGAGATTTTATTTTTATTACCTAATTCTTCATAATTCTTTAAGCTGTGTTGAAAATACCTCAAGGATTCTAAAATATTTCCTTGATATTCAGACAAGTAAGCAAGGTTGTGATATACTTTCGCTAGACCCCATTTATACCGGAGATCCTTCGAAAGTTTTTCGCTTTGTAAATATTGGTCTAATGCCTCTTCTATTTTTTCTTGATTTTCATAAATGATGCCTATTGCCAATTTACAATTAGCCATACCTATTTTATCATTTATCTTCTCAAATAATGTCAAGCTTTTCGATACAATAATTAAAGCAATACTGTCATCACCTATGCGTGAACGACTTAAACCTTGTATGTAAATAGCTTCTGCCTGCCATTTTAAATTTTCTTTTTTTTCTGCTAATTCTTTTAGTTGTTTCGCTAGAATAATTGCAGTGTCTGGATTAGTATAAATATAACCTTGCGGATCATCTAACAGCTGGGTTTTCATGGCTTTAAAACGTGCCTTATCATCTTGTGTATTGTCTAACCAAACTTGGTTAAGGCTATCTAAGTTTGTTTGGGCAGTGGCGCTGAAACCAATGAATAGAAATATAGAGATGATAAGATTTTTCATTAGACTTTTCCTTTTTTTAATTCTTCATAAATAGGTCCAATCAGCTGCTCAGGTTGATAAGGTTTAGGAATGTAATTGTTCATGCCGGCAGCCAAGCAATTATCTACTTCCGATTTTAATAAACTAGCAGTCATAGCAATGATTGGAATAGCCTTTTCTTTGCCTGCAGCCTTTTCTAATTCTCTTATTTTTTGACTTGCTTCAAAACCATTCATAATTGGCATTTGCACATCCATTAAGATTAAGTCGTAGTCATTAGCTTGGTATTTTTCTACCGCCAATAAGCCATTTTCAACTGTATCAATTTGTACGTCCTCTATGTAATGCAATAGATCATCTTGAGCAATCATTTGGTTGAAAGCATTGTCTTCCACCAAGAGAATTTTAGCCCCTTTTAGGGATTCTGCCATTGTTCTCAATCGCTCTTCTGTAATCAATTCTTGACTTTTGGAAGTAGGATCAGCAAGGATTAAAGGTAGTTCCACAAAGAAAGTACTCCCTCTGCCTTCTTCACTTTCCACCCAAATTTTACCGTTTTGCAATTCGGTTAATTGTTGGGTAATACTCAAACCTAAACCTGTTCCGCCATAACTTCTGCTAGTAGAATCTTCTGCTTGTTCAAAGGCTCCAAAAATCTTATCAATTCGATTCTTTGGAATTCCTATTCCGGTATCTGTAATGCTAAATCGTAGTTGATCGGCTGCTTTTGTTAAGAGCACAGTTACACTTCCTTTCTCAGTAAATTTGATAGAATTACCGATGAGGTTAATCAATATTTGATTCAACCGGGTGGGGTCGCTTATAACCAATGAAGGAACATCTTTTTCAATGTTGGCTGATAAAATCAAGCCTTTTTCTTCGGCTTTAAATTTTAAAATCTGCATGACATTATTTACTATGGATGCAGGTTTTACCGGAATAGTTTCAATGTCCAATTTACCTGCTTCAATTTTGGAAATATCCAAGACATCATTTAATATAACAATTAAGTTATCTGAACTAGTATGCATAGCATTTAAAAAGGTATCTTGAGTAAGAGGGTGCTTATTTCTTTTGATAATTTTAACCATACCAGAAATAGCATGCATGGGTGTGCGAATTTCATGACTCATGTTGGCAAGAAATTGTTGTTTGTGTTTTTCAGATTCTTCTGCTCTCTCTTTTTGTTTCTCTAATTCAATGGTTCTGTCCTTTACCGTTTGTTCAAGTATTCTTTTTTGCCTTTTCAATCTTAATGTTCGCCACTGGTATAAAGCCAATATCAAAATCATTAATAGAAGGCCAAATAGTCCTCTTACCCACCAAGTTCCCCACCAAGGTTTATAAACGATGATAGGAATTGATAATTCATTAAGACTTGAATTCCCTTTCACATCTTTTGCCTTTACCCGAAGTATGTAATTTCCAGCAGGCAAACTAGGGTAATTTGCAAAAGAAGAATTACCAGCATAATTCCAATCCTTTTCGTAACCTTCTAGATAGTAACTGTACGTATTGTCAGAAGGGTTTATAAAATTTAGAAGTGCAAATCTGAAGGAATAAGACTTGTCACCGTGGTATATTTCTATCGGTTTACTTTCATCTAGTAATGCAGATTTATAAGTAGTTATGGTATCAGTTTTACCGTCTAATTTGCTAAATCCAGTCCAAACTAGTGCTGATTTTTCTAGGCGAGTAAGCGAATCTAATACATCCGGGTAAAAGGCATTAATTCCGTTCATTCCTCCAAAAAATAGCTTTCCCTTTTTTGATTTCAGCGCTGATCTTCTATTAAATTCGTTATGAGAGAGTCCATCAGTTACATAGAAATTTTTGATCTCTTCCGTTTTTATATTGAATCGGCTTAAGCCGTTATGTGTTCCCATCCACAAATTTTCTCCATATGTAATAATAGTATATATGAAGTTATGTGGAAGTCCATCTTTAGTTGAGTATCGCCTGAATTGCTCTTTCTTTGGGTCGAATACCAATAAGCCATTTCGTGTTCCCATCCAAACTTTATCTTCGTAGAGAGTAATATTAAAAGTTTGATAAATGCTATTTGTGATAAACTCGTTCGGAAGAGTGTAAGATTTTTCTAATTTTTTATTTTCGTCAAATTGATACAGGAAAGTATCTGAAACAACCCACATCTTAGCATGCTCAATAGCTACTATGCCTCGCGGGAATTCTTTTTCAGGAAAAACCTTATATAATTTGGTTAATGTATCGAATGAAAATAGCCGATCATTGCGCGCGACAAACCATATTTTTCCAGACTCATCAAATTGCATGTTTGGCTCTTTTTCTCCTGTCACAATAGCTGT
>CAJXRL010000236.1 GCA_913059105.1 uncultured Flavobacteriales bacterium | reverse complement strand
AGAGTAGATCGTCGGCAGCGTCAGATGTGTATAAGAGACAGATACAATAACGAAGTTAAAACAGCATTTAAGCCAACAGACTTTCCTTGTCCCGTTGCTCCTGCCATTAAAAGGTGAGGCATTTTTGCCAAGTCAAATGCAAATATTTCGTTAGAAATAGTTTTTCCCATCACCACAGGTAAATCATAATCTGCATTCTGAAATTTCTCAGAAGCAATTACCGTTCGCATAGAAACTACATCTGGATTTTGATTTGGAACTTCAATACCAATGGTCCCTTTACCAGGAATTGGAGCAATAATTCGAATACCAAGAGCCGCAAGACTCAATGCGATATCGTCTTCTAAGTTTTTAATTTTAGAAATACGAACACCTGGGGCAGGAACAATTTCATACAAAGTAACAGTTGGTCCTATTGTCGCTTTAATCGATTGTATTTTTATGTTGTAGTTCTCTAAAGTATTTACAATCCTGTTTTTGTTGGCTTCTAATTCTTCCTTATTTACCTTAATTTTTCCGTCACCATGGTCATGCAATAAGTCAATACCAGGCATTTTATATTCAGAAAGATCTAAAGTAGGGTCATATTCACCGTAGTCTTCGAGTTTCTTGTTGACTTCTTTATCACTTAAAATTTCATCTTTGACTTCTGGTTCTTCAATTTCTAAAGAAACATCTTCTGGAATCTCATTCAACTCTTCAGTTACTTCCGTGGTAAGCTTTACTGAATCCATTGTAAGTTCTTCATTTGGAGCTTCAACTTCTAAAGGGAATTTATCTTCGGCGACCATTTCTACAGTCTCAGACTCATTAACTTCCAAAGAATGTTCATCAGTGACAGGTATTTCTTCTGAACCTCCCAATTTAATGTTTGATACCTCAATATCTTCTATTGCGACATCATTTTCGGCTTCGTCGTGCAATTCGTCAATTGTTTTCTCCGTGCCGATTTCTTCTAATTTTTCAGCTTCTTCTTTTCGAATTTGATCCACGTCTTTTTTAAAGTTTTTGAAGAATGATTTTACATCAAAAACACTAATAATGAAGATACTAAGAAGAAAGAAGATGAATATACCGGCACCAATTTTTCCAAGAGCTGAACTTAGAAAGAGGTTTAGTTCGTAACCAACGGCACCACCTAGATAAAACAAATCCCCATCAAAGAAGAATCCAAAGAACAAAGACAACCAAATCAACCCAAACATAGAATATTTGAGTGTTTTGAAAATTGGCAATAGGCTAACTTTAAATAGGATTCTAAAACCAATTAAGAAGGAAAGCACAACAAAAAGAAACGATGCAATACCGAACCAATCGTAAATAAATTGATGTGAAATAGTTGCTCCAAATTCACCAAGCCAGTTCTCAGCTTGCATGGATGATTCTTTATAATAGTCCCAAAAAGAGGTGTCTACTTTACTTTGGTCTGCTTTCCATGTGAAAAGAAAAGAAGTGAATGCAAGTAAAAGAACCGCTGATGTTAAGATCAGACCGATTCCAACAACTTGTGTCGTTTTCTCATTTTTAACGAAATCAGTGTACTTAGAAATTGAACGTTTTTTATCGCTTAAAGTATTCTTCTTTACAGTCGTTTTTTTATCTCTCTTTTTAGAAGATTTTTCTTCGGGAGTATCTGATTTAAAACGATTTTTCGCCATTCAATTGAATCTTTGTGTAAAACAAAAATAAAGCCGTTCCTACAATTGTAAAAACGGCTTCGAATAAGTTATGAACAGTGGGTGTTTTACATTCCGCCTGACATCATTTTTTGCAATTCTTCAATAGTCTTAAGTTCAAAATCAGAAGGAACTTCCATCTTGATTTTTTTCACTTTCCCTTTCTTGATTTCCGTTACCGTTTGAGTCATGGTGAACATGTCTTGTGTAATGATTACTTGCATTGGAAAACCTTTAATTCCGTTTACTGAACTTGAAACCTTTACATCAATTTCTTCCGTGTAGAATACATCGACTTCATTGCCCTCTTTATCTGTAGCAATTGCTTTCTTACACATATAGCCCAAAATCTCTTTTGTTTCTTCAGTGTATTCAACTTCTGGCTTGTCTTCGTCCTTAACGTCTTCTGGAGTCATCTTGGTAGCATATTTCTGACCCATCACGTTCATTAAGGTAAGCGTTTCGCCTGTGGTGCTATTAATAATAACACTACTTTCTCCACCCATTGGATTTGGTGTAGTGGTTTTCGACAATTCACCTTTTACAACAACAGTAGATGATTTAGGCAACATACCTGCCATTGGTTTAATTTGTGGAGAAAGGTTTTCATACACCATTTCGTAGGTAAAGGTTCCTTCAAAATCTTGTGCAATAATTGTAATACTGCTCAACAAGAAAGCAATTGCTAGTGTTAAATTTTTCATGATATCAATTTTTCTGTAAAAATAACGAACAGCTTTACATAATGTTAGAGAAAAGCTTATCAATTTCCGATTTTAATTTCATCGGATCTACCATTTCATAGTCATCCTCCAATTCAACCGCCGAAATGTCAATATCTTCTTGAATAACTTTTGTTGCACTAAATCGCATTAAAATGTTGTTATTCACTATCTCATATTCCATCAGAACGCCTTTAATGTTTTTGAAAATAGTACGTGAATTTGGATTTTCAATATTGATTTCTTCAGTGTAGAAAGCTTTATATGTCCAAACACTATCTCCTAGAACTTTAATGTCTGCAGATTTGCAAAGATATCCTGCAATTTCTTTGGTTTCATTTAATAAACTAACTTCAATCTTATTAAATTCAGGATTGAAACGTTCCCAATCGGCTTCAGTTAATTCGCTAGCATACTTTGTTTTAAGCATTTTTATTGAATGTACCAGCTTATCTTGATCAGCCATAGAAATGATGGAGGTTTTAAAAATTCCCATTCCTGCGACGACGTCACTTCGAAAATTATTGTCGACAAAGGTGGTCAACATTGTTTTTGGCATTAAGTCCAGCATTACGTTGTCTTCTGGAATATTTGGGTAAGTAATGTCATATTCTATCTTACCTTGATCAATCCCACTTTGGAATACAGTATTGTCGCAGGCGCTAAGAAATAACGTAAGTGCAAGTATAAGAGTTGGGTAACTCTTATTATTGAAAAGCTTGTGCTTTTGCATTATTAGCATCTAGTGTTCATTGGTTAAGGTGGAAAAGTAGAAAGAAAAATCTTGTTGTACAAATATTTGTTGCGAGAGAAATTAGATGAATCATAAAAAAGAATAGATAGATTAGATTTTTATGCCATTAAAGGGTACTTGAATTAACTTATTTTTGCCGGACAACTTCCATAATATTAATATGTCAATACAATTAATCGAGAACAATTCAGAATTAGGTGCGGGTACTAGAGGAGCGAGTCTAGGAGTCGATGCATTGCGCATAGCTTCATTGAATAAAGGCAGTGATTACTTTGTTAAAAATGGAGTAATTACACTTGAGAATAACAATGATATGTTGTTTGAAACTGTGAAGTTACCTTCAGCAAAACGAATTGAAGGAATAGTAAAAGTGTACAATCAAGTTTGCGATCAAGTAGAAAAAATAATTTCTAGTGGCAAATTCCCCTTAATCTTGGCTGCAGATCATGCTTCTGCAGGAGGAACAATTGCAGGGATTAAAAAACAATACCCAAATAAAAGGTTGGGAGCCATTTGGATTGATGCTCATGCAGATTTACATTCTCCGTATACGTCACCAACTGGAAATGTTCATGGAATGCCACTGGCAACGGCTATTGCATTTGACAATAAAGAATGTCAAATAAAAGAACCTTCTGAAGAGGCTATTAAGTATTGGAATGAATTGAAAGAAACTGGAGGTACGTCACCAAAAATCGATACCAATGACATTGTGTTTTTCGGTGTTCGAGATACAGAATTTCCTGAAGATGAAATTATTCGTCGTGAAGGCATTAAAAATTTCACTGTAGGCGAAACAAGGAAAAAAGGAATAGAAGCGGCTTGTGATGAAGCCTTAGAAATTTTGAAAAATTGCGACATCATTTATATTTCATTTGATGTTGATAGC
>CAJXRL010000235.1 GCA_913059105.1 uncultured Flavobacteriales bacterium | reverse complement strand
TCTACACAGAGTAGATCGTCGGCAGCGTCAGATGTGTATAAGAGACAGGTTTGATGCTGGCCCTAAAATCCGCTCAATGCCAATCACGTAATGATCACTTCTAGTATAATCTGCAGATCGGTTTGCCAACTGACCATTTTGATCTCTAAAACCTAAAATGGTATATGGAGCAATCTTATAATATCGTCCAACGGTTCCATTTACTTTCCACTTCTCTGTAATGCTATAGGACAATCCTAATCTTGGAGAAATGGTTTGTCCAAGATTATTGTCTTCTGTAAATGAATCTCCGTCTGCACGAATACCAAAAGAAACGTCTAAGCGACTCTCGAAAAATGACTTGGTAACATTCGAAAACAAACCATACTTCATAAAGTCAATCTCTGTTTCGTAAAGAAATCCCCTATTCAAATCTTCCGTTTTGTTGCTATAGTCACTGCGCTGAATATTGAAACCTGCAACCCATTTCCAACCGTTGTTAAAATAATTATAAGCATACCTCAGCTTCGTTTCCATTTCACGAGAATCGTTGTTAAAAAATCGTCCCTCTTTGTTTTTATTGTCTCGGTATCGAGAGAAATCATTTACCAAAAAGTTGTTGCTCAAGGTGGTGGTCATGAAAGCATTTTCATTCCTAAATAACTTCTTCCAGCTTAAGCCAATCACATTCGAGTTCTGTTCAATAAAGGGTACTTGCTCAAAAGTCGCTTGGCCATCAATGTCTAAATCATCGCTAGATGCCACAGTGAAGTTATCAATAGAACCCACTCCAATTAAATTAAGGGTGTTGTAAGCGTTTATTTTATGCGTCAATTTGTATTGGTAATCGTAATAATCTGGGCGAATGGGCAAACCGATTAATGAAAACAAATACTGCAAATAACTTCTTCTGCCAGAAACGATGAAGCTTGTTTTACTTTCTTCTTTATCGCCTTTAAAAAGCGGACCGTTTAAGGTAATTGCCGTTTCGCTTGCACTCACCCTAAGGTTGGTGCTCAGTTTTCGTGTATTTCCTGTTCGCTGTTCAAATTGTAAAACACCTGAAAGTGGATTATCATATTGCGCTCCAAAAGCGGAAGAGGAAAGCGTTACGTTATCAATAAAAGAAACGTTAAGCAACCCCACAGGCCCACCACCAGCTCCTTGGGTAGAAAAGTGATTGATGTTTGGAATTTCAACCCCGTCCAAATAATAAACCGATTCATTGGAAGCTCCACCACGAATAATTAAATCGTTTCTAAAACCACCCACTGAAGGCGAAACACCAGGTAAAGATTGTGCTACTCGAACTACATCGTTATTCCCCCCGGGGTAAGTCGCTAACTCATTTGCCGATAATTTCTGAGTGGAGAGCGGCGTTTCTTTTGGTCTACTTACTTTGCTTTTTTCTGAAGTAATCACCACTTCTCCAACATCTGTCGTTTGCTCTTCTAAAATAAAATTATAAAGCTGATTTCCTGCCGATTTTACGATGATATTAAACTTGGTTTGCCTTTGAAAACCAATGTAAGTTGCTACTAAATTATACGAACCAACTTCAACATTTTCGATAAAATAAAACCCATTTACATCTGCCGAAGCACCAGTGGTTGTGCCTTCAATAAAAACGGTAGCACCAATTAGCGTTAAGCCTTTGATGTCTTTTACGTATCCTTCAATGTTTGTTGTCTGAGCTGACGCAAATTGCCATGTAAAAATGCCTAAAAACAGCAACAGTATTTTGGTTAATCTCATCTAAAATCAAAGTTAATGGTTGGTTGCAAAGAAGAACCATTTAAATTAATAAATGTTTAAACATATATTTTAAAAACGTTTCCACTTTCCCAAAGACTTAGGGTACTTTTACCGCATGAGACACTTGGCAGAAAAACAAGAAAAGAAGAAACCTAAGGTGACCATGGGAATGGCTTTTAAAACCATTATTTGGCCCAAAAGGAAATTGGTTTTTACCGGGTTAATTCTGATTGTAATTAGCCGCTTGGCTAGTTTAGTATTGCCATGGAAGAGCAAGGAATTATTAGATGATGTTATTCCTAACAAAGATTTCGAAGGTTTGAAGCACCTGTTGATTTTTGTAGGCTTGTCCATTTTGGTATCGGCTGTCACTTCCTTTCTATTGACACGAATCTTAAGCGTTCAAGCGCAGTTTCTAATTTCAGAATTACGGGCCAAAGTTCAAAAGAAAGTGCTCTCATTGCCCATTAGTTTTTTCGACAATACCAAGTCAGGTGCGTTGGTTTCAAGAATTATGACTGATGTAGAAGGCGTTCGAAATTTGATTGGAACTGGTTTAGTTCAAATGGTGGGTGGGACCATTACCGCAGTTATTTCTTTTGTTTTACTGGTACGTATTTCTTGGGAGATGACCCTGTTTGTGTTGGTACCAGTTGCTGTTTTTGGGCTTGTGGCATTGAAGGCCTTCAAATACATTCGACCAATTTTTAGAAAACGTGGCGTTATTAATGCAGAAGTAACGGGAAGACTGACCGAAACCTTAGGAGGTGTTCGAGTAATAAAAGCTTTCAACGCTGAAAATCAAGAAAACAAGAGCTTTGAAGAAGGAGTTGATCGCTTGTTTCAAAATGTAAAAAAGAGTTTAACGGCTACTGCCTTAATGACCTCATCTTCTGCATTTTTATTGGGCTTGGCCTCTGCCGGAATAATGGGTATTGGTGGTTACAAAATTATGAATGGAACACTTTCAACAGGTGATTTTATTTCGTTTACGTTGTTGTTGGGTTTCATGATTGCCCCAATTGTGCAAATGAGCAACATTGGTAGTCAATTGACCGAAGCCTTAGCCGGGTTGGACCGAACAGAAGAGTTAATGAACATGACTGCCGAAGCCGATTTAGAAGACCGAGTTATTGAGTTAAAAAGCATTAAGGGTGACATCGTATTTGATCAGGTTTCCTTTGCCTATGAAGAACACAAAGAAGTATTACATAACATTAGTTTCAGCGCCCCTTCGGGAAGTGTAACTGCCTTGGTTGGAAGTTCCGGTTCGGGAAAATCTACCATTGCCGGATTAACAGCTACCTTCTTAAATCCACTGTCAGGAAAAATTACCATTGACGGAGAAGACCTCTCGAAAGTACAATTGAGCAGTTATAGAAAGAACCTAGGAGTTGTTTTACAAGATGAATTCTTATTTGAAGGAACCATTAGAGAAAACATTCTTTTCCCTAGACCAAATGCGACTGACGAGCAATTAGTGAGAGCAGTAAATGCCGCTTACGTGAATGAATTTACCGATCGTTTTGATGATGGTTTGGATACCATGATTGGAGAACGTGGCGTAAAACTATCTGGTGGACAACGCCAACGAATAGCTATTGCTAGAGCCATATTAGCCGACCCAAGAGTCATTATTTTGGATGAAGCAACTTCTAACCTAGATAATGAAAGTGAAGCCCTTATTCAAAAGAGTTTAGCCGAATTAATGAAAGGCAGAACTACTTTTGTCATTGCTCACAGATTAAGCACCATTAAACAAGCCACTCAAATTTTAGTAATTGAGCAAGGAAACATTGCAGAGCAAGGAAACCACGATGAGTTGATTGCCAAAGAAGGAAGATACCACGAATTGTATACCTATCAGAGTAGAATTTAATGTAGAATGAGGAATGGAGAATGTAGAATGGAGAATGCTATTCCAATCCAAGTGAGACTAAGAATCGTAAAATTGAAACATTTTTCTAAATCTATTCTTTCAGCCTATAGGTTGGAAATCTCATAGATGCTATTTGTCTTTTATTTCCTTTATCATTTTAAAGGAAATGAATCCAAGAAAAAGACCAACTACTGCAATTACCGACCAAATAAAGTAAGGGCTTTCAAAAATGGAATCACGTTGATCAACAACTTCGATTTCATTTATAGTTGAAATTTCCTGGTGGGTTATTACAGTTGGGTTGATAGTGATTTTGTCTTTAAATTTCTTTAAATCGTAATCCGGGCTTTGCAAGTCTTTATCCCCTACCTTAATTGAATAAGATTGATTTGGATCTAATTCTGAAATCAGATATTTATCAAAATAAGATGCCGTTAGCGAATTAACTGCTGTCTCTTATACACATCTCCGAGCCC
>CAJXRL010000234.1 GCA_913059105.1 uncultured Flavobacteriales bacterium | reverse complement strand
GCGTCAGATGTGTATAAGAGACAGATTTTTATCCGTTTTAGAACTATTGGTTGCATTTCTACAGGCCTACATCTTTACGATGTTAACTGCCCTTTATTTTGGCAGTGCGGTTGCAGAACATGACGATCATCATTAATTAGTATTTTTTAATTTAAACTATATATTATGCAAATCCCAGAAATCGTAGGAGCAGGTTTAATTGTAATTGGAGCCGGTATTGGTATCGGTAGAATTGGAGGTTCAGCTATGGAGGCTATCGCAAGACAGCCTGAAGCAACTAACAAAATTCAAACTGCAATGCTTATCGCTGCTGCATTAATTGAAGGAATTGGTTTTGCTGCATTATTTGCATCATAATCATTTAACACTTAAACAAAACTGTAACGGTTGGTTACAGTTTTGTTTTAATTAAATTAAAAAATGGAAAATTTATTAGAGAAGTTTGAAGTTGGATTGTTTTTTTGGCAATCACTTATATTCTTATTGCTTTTATTCTTACTTAGAAAATTCGCTTGGAAACCTATTTTAACTTCAGTTATTAATCGGGAAGAATCGATTAAGGAAGGCTTAGCAGCTGCTGAAGAAGCGAAAGAGCAAATGCGTCAATTAAAAGAGGACAATAAAGCTCTATTAGCGGAAGCTAGAAAGGAAAGAGACACAATTGTTAAAGAAGCAAGAGAAGCAAAAGAAAACATGATTGCTGAGGCGAAGATTAAAGCACAGGAAGAAGGTGCAAAAATGATTGACTCTGCTAAAGAAGTAATCAGAGCTGAAAGAACCGCTGCAGTTAATGACCTTAGAAATCAAGTAGCTGAACTTTCAATTAGTATCGCCGAAAAAGTAATTAAGAGTGAAATCTCTAGCGATGCAAAACAAAATGAATTAATTTCTTCTGCATTGAAAGATGCGAATTTGAATTAAGAAACATGAAAGGAGTTAGAGCAGCAGTTCGTTACGCTAAAGCAATTCGTCAATTAGCCCAAGAGAGAAATCTTTTGGATGTGATTGTCGCAGACATAAAGTTGATTCATAACACCATTATCGAAAATAGAGAATTAGGTTTAATGCTTCAAAGTCCGCTCGTAAGTGGTAGCAAGAAGAAAGGTGTCTTAAATGCTATTTTTGGAAGTAATGTAAGTGAACTGACAACAAGCTTTATTCAACAAGTTGTAGAGCACAAAAGAGAAAGTATTTTACAGGTTATTTGCGAAGAATTTATTAACCAATACAACGTGTTAAAAAATATTGCAAGAGTAACTGTTACTACGACTCAACCTTTAACGCAAGAGAATAAAGAAGAGATAATCAAGAAAATAAAATCCGACTACCAACTTTCTGAAGTTCAATTAGAAGAAAAAATCGACAAAAGTTTGATTGGTGGTATGGTTCTAAGAATGGGCGATAAGCAATTAGACGCTAGCATTCGAAGACAATTAAGTGACATTAAACAAGAATTAGTACAAGCATAAAAATCAGATAAAAATGGCTGAAATAAATCCGGCAGAAGTTTCTGCAATTCTTAGAGACCAATTAGCAGGTGTAAAAACCGAAGCAGACTTAGAAGAAGTAGGTACCGTTCTTTTCGTAGGAGATGGTATTGCAAGAATCTATGGTATGTCAAAAGTTCAATCAGGTGAGTTGATTGAATTTGACAATGGACTTATGGGTATCGTTCTTAACTTAGAGGAAGATAACGTAGGTGCAGTATTGTTAGGATCTTCTAACAAAGTAAGAGAAGGTGATACTGTTAAAAGAACAGGTAGAATTGCTTCTGTAAACGTTGGAGAAGGTATGTTAGGAAGAGTAGTTGATACTCTTGGAAAACCTATCGACGGAAAAGGTCCTATCCAAGGTGAAACATTTGAAATGCCAATTGAAAGAAAGGCTCCAGGTGTAATTTATCGTCAGCCGGTAAGTGAACCACTTCAAACAGGTATTAAGTCAATTGACTCAATGATTCCTGTAGGAAGAGGACAAAGAGAGTTAATTATTGGTGATAGACAAACAGGAAAAACAACTGTTGCTATTGATACCATTATTAACCAAAAAGAATTTTACGACAGAGGCGAGCCTGTATACTGTGTATACGTTGCTATCGGTCAAAAAGGATCTACAGTTGCAGGTATTGTAAAAACGTTAGAAGATGCAGGCGCAATGGCCTACACTACTATTGTTGCGGCAAACGCATCTGATCCAGCACCTATGCAGTTTTATGCTCCATTTACAGGTGCTGCAATCGCAGAATATTTTAGAGATACAGGAAGACCTGCATTAATTGTTTTTGATGATTTATCTAAACAAGCAGTTGCTTACCGTGAAGTATCTTTATTACTAAGAAGACCTCCGGGTCGTGAGGCATATCCTGGAGATGTATTTTACCTTCACTCTAGATTGTTAGAAAGAGCTGCAAAAGTTATTAATGATGACACAATTGCTTCTCAAATGAATGATTTACCTCCTTCATTAGTAGGTAAAGTAAAAGGTGGTGGATCTATTACTGCACTTCCAATTATTGAAACGCAAGCAGGTGATGTTTCAGCATACATTCCAACCAACGTAATTTCGATTACTGATGGTCAGATTTTCTTAGAGTCAAACTTATTTCTTTCTGGTGTACGTCCTGCAATTAATGTAGGTATTTCAGTATCTAGAGTTGGAGGAGCTGCTCAAATTAAGTCAATGAAAAAAGTAGCTGGTACCCTTAAATTAGACCAAGCACAGTATCGTGAACTAGAGGCTTTCTCTAAATTCGGTTCTGATTTAGATGCTGCAACTAAATCTGTACTAGACAAAGGAGCTAGAAACGTTGAGATTTTGAAACAAGCTCAAAACGATCCAATGTCAGTTGAAGATCAAGTTGCTATTATTCACTTAGGAGTTAAAGGATTATTGAGAAGTATTCCTGTAAAACAAGTGAGAAAATTTGAAGCTGAATATTTAGATTATTTGAATGCTAAACATAGAGACACTTTAGACTCTTTGAGATCAGGAAAATATACTGACGCAGAAACTTCAGTTTTAGAAAAAGTAGCTGCTGATTTAAGTGTAAATTATACTGCATAATCAACAGCTAAAAATTAGCTAACAAAATGGCAAATTTAAAGGAAATACGAAATAGGATTACTTCGGTATCATCTACAAGGCAGATAACTTCTGCCATGAAAATGGTGTCTGCTGCCAAATTGAGAAGAGCTCAGGACGCAATTACGCAAATGAGACCTTACGCCAATAAATTGAAGGAGCTATTGGGTAATTTGAGCGAAGATTTTGATGGTGACGAAGGAAGTGTCTATGCAGAACAAAGAGAAGTAAAAAGAGTATTACTGATTCCTATTACTTCTAACAGAGGATTAGCAGGAGCCTTTAATTCTAACATTATTAAAGAAACTACAAGGGTTATCAACGAAAAATACGCTGACAAAGATGTTACTGTATTGGCAATTGGTAAAAAAGCTGATGATTTCTTTAAAAAGACAGCTTTCAATATTAAAGGAACTACTTTACCAAGTAAATTAGAGACGCTTTTTGAAGACCTTACTTTTAATAGAGTATCTAAAGTTGCTTCAAAAATCATGAGAGCTTTTGAATTTAAGCAGTTTGACGAAATCGTTATAGTATACAACGAATTTGTAAATGCAGCAGTTCAAAATGTTAATGTGGAACAAATGATGCCTATCGTTTCTAACGAAATTGAAAGCAAAAAAACGGAAGTTGTTTCGGATTATATTTATGAGCCTTCAAAAAATTCTATCATTGACGACCTAATTCCGAAATCAATCAAACTGCAATTATTTAAAGCTCTTTTAGATTCTTTTGCTTCAGAACATGGTGCTCGTATGACTGCGATGCATAAAGCTACAGATAATGCTTCTGAAATGATTGATGACCTTAAGTTGGTTTATAACAAGGCAAGACAAGCATCTATTACCAATGAGATTTTAGAAATTGTTGGTGGTGCTGAGGCATTGAATAACTAAGATTAAAAAATTAATTAATTTAAGCCCGAAACGATCTATCGTTTCGGGCTTTTTTGTTTTCATACTTCACTCTACCATGTTAGATCTGTCTCTTATACACATCTCCGAGCCCACGAGACAGGCAGAAATCT
>CAJXRL010000233.1 GCA_913059105.1 uncultured Flavobacteriales bacterium | reverse complement strand
ATCTACACAGAGTAGATCGTCGGCAGCGTCAGATGTGTATAAGAGACAGGAGTTGTAAAAACTACCAAAGTAAATATTTGCCTTTGTGGTTAGTTCTGTGTTCCTTAAAAATTTGTGTTCTATTTGGAAGAATCCTGTGCTAAATGGTTTACTAGATACAACTCCCCCAAATGAGGCCTTTAGTTTTTTCTCTTTTTTTAAATCAAGTTCTAAAGAGAACGTATTAGAAGAAGTGTCGTAAGTTGCTGTGGGATAGGCACTATTTATTTTTGGGTTTGAAGTGAATTTGTAATATTTGGCTTTCATTTCTTTCGATAGAACAGGCCCTTTTCTTAGATTTAAGGAGTTTTTAAGATACTTTTCTTGATTTTTAAATCCATTAATTATTTTCAGAGAATCGAACGCAAGTAATGGTTTTTTTAAGTTAAAAGAAGTTCTTTTTTGAGTAATTGATTGTTGATCTGTTTTTCTTGATACATTCTGTTTAATGCTGTCTATGAGTTTGTTGGTTGCTTGATAGCCCCTTTGTAATGCAAGGTCTATTCCGTAAAAGTCAAAAGTTGAAATATCGCTGACATCTGTGTGAATTATAACACCATTTGTGCAATTGATTTCAAAATTTGCTTCTTTGGTTAAAATATTTCTTAATTGAGCTAACAAATTGTCCTCTGTTGGGTTTGGGTTTTCTGCTGCTACATTGCTTGCGATAATGTATTCAGGTGAAAATTGATTACACATAATGTCAACGGGGAAGTTGTTGTACAGCCCACCGTCAAACATAAGATCTCCGTTAATAGTAATGGGTGAGATGTAAAACGGATAAGTCATAGAAGCTCGAATAGCTTTTGGTAAATCTCCTTCTCGCAGGATACTCTGCTTTTGTTGACTAATATTAGAAGCAATAGCTCGATATGGAATCATCAAGCTATCGAAGTTAGATTTAGCCACTGCGTTGGCAGCGCTAAGCAATTCCATTAATCCGTAATCAATGGGAATGGAAGAGATGACGTTCGTTGGTAAGTTTTTCCCCAAAATAGAGTCAACATTGAAATTTAGTGAAATAACTGAGCTATTATCTTCATCTTTCATGAAATAGAATAAGTATTTCTCTTCAATTGTACCAGTTGCAGCATTTCTAAACTCTACTGAATTTATTAAGACTTCAATCTCTTCTGGAGAATATCCAGAAGCATAAAAGGCACCAACTAAAGCGCCAATAGATGTTCCTACTATGAAATCAATAGGAATTTTATTTTCTTCGAGTGACTTTAGGACTCCAACATGGGCCGAACCCGCAGCTCCGCCGCCGCTCAGAACTACACCTACCTTTTGAGCATTAAGTCGGCTCAAAAAGATCAAGAGAATCAAGAGTAACTTTGTTTTCATGGGCGGTTACGTTATTCGTTAAAATTAACCAATAACAAAGCGGCAATAGGAGTTGAAAATCAGGAGCTATAAAGACAATTTTGTTTATAACTCCTGATCAATATTTTACGATTTTGGGTTAATCGCAGAAATGATATCGTGGATGGTAATGATGTGAACTTCGTTAGCTCTATTTTTTACCAAAACAGCAGGATTGTGTTTATTTAAGATTTCGGCTAATTCTTCCAAAGAAGCATTCCCATCTACAAAGTCATACGACTTAGACATATGGTCTTTAACTTTTCCAAGATCTTTTCCACCTTTTTTAGCAATTACTGAGTATAATTCAGAATCGCTAATTGCACCTACAAATTCTTCACCGTCCTTTACAGGGACATGAGAAATATCGTATTTGGTCATTAAACTCAGCACTTCAGAAAGATCGTGTTCTGGAGTAGCGGTTATAAGTTTTTTACCATCGTGGTTGCTAGCAACCGAAAGAGCATTGATTTTTTCAGCTTCCATAAAACCTCTATCTCTTACCCAATCATCGTTGAACATCTTACCAACATATCTACTGCCGTGATCATGAAAAATAACTACAACAACATCGTCTTTAGTAAGCTTTTCTTTCATTTGAAGTAAGCCGGCAATAGCAGAACCGGCCGAATTCCCCATGAACAAACCTTCCTCACGTGCCAATCTTCGAGTCATAATAACTCCATCTTTATCAGTTACTTTTTCAAAATGATCAATTAAATCAAACTGAACGTTTTCAGGTAAAATATCTTCACCTATACCTTCGGTAATGTAGGAATAAATCTCTTTTTCATCAAAGACTCCTGTCTCGTGGTATTTTTTGAATACAGAACCATAAGTGTCAATTCCCCAAATCTTGACATTCGGGTTTTGTTCTTTAAGGTATTTTGCTGTTCCAGAAATTGTGCCGCCTGTTCCAACACCAACAACTAAATGTGTGATTTTACCATCTGTTTGTTCCCAAATCTCAGGACCCGTTTGCTCATAGTGCGCGGTTCTGTTAGATAGGTTATCATATTGGTTTGGGTAATATGAATTAGGTATTTCTTTGTTCAATCTTTGGGCAACAGAGTAATATGATCTTGGGTCATCTGAAGAAACATTAGTAGGTGTTACAATAACTTCTGCACCCATCGCTCTCAAGATGTCCATTTTTTCTTTTGACTGCTTATCGGCCAATGTGCAAATAAGCTTGTAGCCTTTAACAATTGCTGCTAGAGCCAAGCCCATTCCAGTGTTTCCAGAAGTTCCTTCAATAATTGTTCCACCAGGTTTTAACTTTCCATTTTTCTCAGCATCTTCAACCATTTTCACAGCCATTCTATCTTTAATCGAGTGTCCCGGGTTAAAGGTTTCCACTTTTGCTAGAACTAATGCAGGAATATCTTTTGTAATTTTGTTTAGCTTCACCAATGGAGTATTTCCTATGGTTTCTAGTATGTTATCGTAATACTTCATTTCAGTTTTTTTGCAACACAAAAGTAGTTATTCCAAGCTCTAAAAATGGTCTCGAAGTGTTAAATATTCTACTATTAATCAAACCTAATGGCTTTAATCGGAGTGATTCTGGCAATGATTCCCGAAGGTATAATTAGCATTAGAAAACAGCAAATTAATGTTCCGGCATTTAGTAAAATCAGATTTGTTACACTGAATTGAATTGGTACTTTGTCAATGAAGTACGCTTCTTGTGGTAAACTCAAAAACCCAAACTTTAATTGCAAGAACGAAATTCCGATACCAATTAAATTACCCCAGAACATACCCATAACAATTAAATAAGTAGCATTGTAGAGAAATATTTTACGAATACTATTGTTTTTAGCCCCAATGGCTTTAAGGATCCCAATCATATTAGTTCGTTCTAGAATTAAGATTAGTAAAGCTGAAATCATGTCTATACCACAAACTAAAACTAGCAAACTGATAATAATAACCACATTGATATCTTGGAGCTCAAGCCAATTAAATATGTCTGGTCGCGCATCTTTAATAGAAGTGGAACTCAAATCATAATCAATAATTTCATATACTTCTTCATCTAATTTGTCAACCTTTTCAATGTCGTCAACAAGTATTTCAAAACCTCCAATTTGATGATCTTCCCATCCATTTATCTTTTGAATTTGTTGAATGTCTCCAAGAATCATTTGCTCATCCATTTCACCTAAGCCGGTATTGTAGATGCCGCAAATCTGAAATTTTCTTGTTCGTGGAGGTTGTTGAACGAAATAAGCAAGTACATCGTCGCCAACGTTTAGTTTTAATTTATTTGCAATGGTTGAAGAAATCAAAATTTCAGTTGATTTATTTTTTGAACTTAATTTTGGAATTCTTCCTTGTAAAATGTATTGCTCAAAAAAATTCCATTTGTAGTCCATGCCTACACCTTTCATTACAACTCCATAATTGTTTTCGTTGAACTGTAGGATAGCAGCTTTATGGGCAAAAGTTTGGATATGATTAATTCCTTCTATGTTCAGGAGCTTTGGAATAAATTCTCGATTTTTAGAAATGGGTTTGTTCTCCAATAAACCTCTAGAGTCGTATGTTGAAATTTGAATATGCGCCCCAAAACCGGATACTTTCTTTTCAATTTCTGCTTGGAAACCTTGCACAATGGATAAGGAAAGTGTCATCATAGCTATGCCTAAAGCCTGTCTCTTATACACATCTCCGAGCCCACGAGACAGGCAGAAATCTCG
>CAJXRL010000232.1 GCA_913059105.1 uncultured Flavobacteriales bacterium | reverse complement strand
AGATTTCTGCCTGTCTCGTGGGCTCGGAGATGTGTATAAGAGACAGGAATAATACGAAAGGTAGTTTTTGATCAAAATGCGTCATTTAGTCGCAAAATATAGCGAAATAGGATTAAATATGACCAAAAACAGCCAAAAAGTCATTAAAAACTAGTTATTTTGGTTTGGAAGATAATTTGATGTTTGTGCTATTGAAATCAAAAATCAAACAGCAATGAATTTTAAAAACTATACCATAAAATCGCAAGAAGTAATTCAACATGCCCAACAAATGGCAAGTAGTTCGAATCATCAAGCGATAGAGAATGGGCATATCTTAAAAGCCATTCTCGATACAGACAAAAACGTAACGCCTTTCCTTTTAAAGAAATTAGGCGTTAATGCGGATATTATTGAAAAAGCAACAGACAGCATAATAAAAGGCTATCCTACTGTTCAAGGTGGTGAACAATACCTTTCTAAGAAGGCGGCTTCTACCCTACAGGAAGCCAACAAATTATTAAAATCTTTTGAAGACGAATTCGTTTCTATAGAGCACTTAATTATGGCTTTATTGAAAGGTTCGGATGCTATAGCGCAACTACTGAAAGACAGCGGCGTAAACGAAAAAGACTTAAAAGCAGCCATTTTAGAGTTACGAAAAGGTGAAAACGTGACCTCTGCTACTGCCGAGGACAATTACAACTCCTTGGAAAAGTATGCCAATAACTTGAACAAGATGGCCGCTGACAATAAACTAGACCCGGTTATTGGAAGAGACGAGGAAATTCGAAGAGTACTTCAAATCCTTTCGAGAAGAACTAAAAACAACCCTATATTAATAGGTGAGCCAGGTGTGGGTAAAACTGCTATTGCTGAAGGTTTAGCGCATAGAATTATTAACGAAGATGTGCCAGACAATTTAAAAAGCAAGCAGATTTACTCCTTAGACATGGGAGCTTTAATTGCAGGAGCAAAATACAAAGGAGAGTTTGAAGATCGATTGAAATCGGTTATCAAAGAAGTTACCTCCGCAAACGGAGAAATTGTACTTTTTATTGATGAAATACATACGTTGGTAGGTGCCGGAGGTGGCGAAGGAGCCATGGATGCCGCAAACATATTGAAACCTGCTTTAGCCAGAGGTGAATTGAGAGCGATTGGAGCAACAACTTTGAATGAATACCAAAAGTATTTTGAAAAGGACAAGGCGCTAGAAAGACGTTTCCAAAAAGTATTGATTGATGAGCCCAGCAACGAAGATGCCATTTCTATTTTAAGAGGAATTAAAGAAAAGTACGAAACACATCACAGGGTTCAAATTAAAGATGAGGCGATTATAGCGGCTGTTGAATTGTCGCAGCGATACATTACCGATCGTTTTTTACCCGACAAAGCGATTGATTTAATTGATGAAGCAGCTGCAAAATTGCGCATGGAAATGAACTCTAAGCCAGAGGAGTTGGATGAGTTGGACCGAAAGGTAATGCAATTAGAAATTGAAAGAGAAGCAATTAAACGTGAAAAGGACAAAGTCAAGTTAAAACTACTTTCTGAAGAAATTGCGAATCTCAATGAAAGACGAAACGGTTTAAACGCCAAGTGGCAAGCGGAGCGTCAAATTGTAGATGGCATTCAAAAAGCAAAAGAAGAAATAGACAACTACAAGTACGAAGCAGAAGCTGCTGAGCGTTCTGGGGACTATGAAAAAGTAGCTGAGATCCGCTATGGAAAGATTAAAGAAAGCGAAGCTAATTTAGAAAAGTTCAAGGCGCAACTGGTTGAATCAAAAGAGAAATCTACCTTAATTAAGGAAGAAGTAGATGCCGAAGAAATTGCAGACGTAGTAAGCCGTTGGACGGGAATTCCGATCTCAAAAATGCTGCAAAGTGAGCGAGAAAAACTACTTTATTTGGAAGATGAATTACACAAGCGTGTGGTGGGTCAAGATGAGGCAATTGAAGCGGTTTCTGATGCCATACGAAGAAGTCGCGCAGGTTTGCAAGATGACAAGAAACCAATCGGCTCTTTTATCTTTTTAGGAACTACAGGAGTTGGTAAAACTGAACTGGCAAAGTCATTAAGTGAGTACTTGTTTAGCGATGAGAATGCAATGACAAGAATTGACATGAGTGAATACCAAGAAAGACATGCTGTTTCTCGTTTAATTGGAGCACCTCCAGGATACGTAGGGTACGATGAGGGCGGACAGTTGACAGAAGCAGTGCGACGGAAGCCCTACTCTGTTGTGTTGTTAGATGAGATTGAAAAGGCGCATCCAGATGTATTTAACATACTGCTGCAGGTGTTGGACGATGGAAGATTAACGGACAATAAAGGCCGTGTGGTGAACTTCAAAAACACCATTATCATTATGACCTCTAATTTGGGTTCAGACATAATTCAAGAGAAATTTGAAGACCTAGACGAGAAGAACATTGATACCATCATGGAGTATGCCAAAAAAGAAGTGATGGCCTTATTGCGCAAAACCTTGCGACCAGAATTTTTGAACCGAATTGACGAAACAATTATGTTTACACCCTTGACAAAAGAAAACGTGAAAGAAATTGTAAAAATTCAATTGAGAGGCATTGAGAAGTTAGCGGCCAAAAACAACATCAGCTTAACGGCTTCTGATGAAGTTGTCGATTACTTATCGGAAATTGGTTACGACCCGCAATTTGGTGCAAGACCAATTAAGAGAGCACTACAGCGTGAGGTATTGAACCAATTGTCGAAAGACATATTAGCAAGTAAAGTTGGTCCGGGAGATGTTGTGGTAATGGATGTTTTCGAAAAACAAGTGGTTTTTAGACAGCCGTTAGAAAATGAAATAAAGGAAGCCATCACGATATAAGGTCTTCTGTATTTTAAAGTAAAGCCCAAAGAATTGCTTCTTTGGGCTTTTGCTTTTAAAAAAAACTAAAAACGATCGTTAGCAGCTTTATTCTATTTTTGGAGGTATAAATAAATGAGGAACTCCAAATGAATTTTACGAAAGCAACTGCCGCCATCTCGATTATAACCATTGTTCTTTTGATCGGTTCTTGCAGCGAACAGCAGCCAAAAAATATTGTGGTAGAACTGCCTAATAAAAAACTAAGACAAAGCTCTTTAGTGGTTTTGGGAACAATTCAAGATGCGGGCTCTCCCCAAATAACCTGTAAAAAAGCATGTTGCGAAGATCTTTTTGAAAATCCCGACCCAAGCAGAAAAGTGGTCTCTTTAGGATTGATTGACATTCCAAATAACAAAACCTACTTATTTGAAGCAACACCTGATATGGGCAGTCAAATCAAAAAGCTAACCCAATTGGAGCAAAACAGCAAAGAAGAAATGGTTGATGGCATCTTTCTGACGCATGCGCACATTGGCCATTACACTGGTTTAATGTTTTTGGGTAAAGAAGCTATGGATGCTAAACAAATCCCAATTTATGCTATGCCTCGCATGAAAATATTTTTAGAAACCAATGGTCCTTGGAGTCAACTAATCGTTCGCGAGAACATTGCTATAAATGCCTTACAAAAAGATTCTACCATTCAACTCTCAAATGAATTGAGCGTAACTCCGTTTTTAGTGCCTCACCGAGATGAGTTTTCGGAAACCGTGGGATATAAAATCCAAGGACCAAATAAAAGCGCTTTGTTTATTCCCGACATTGACAAATGGGAGAAGTGGAAAAAAGACATTGTTGCAGAAATAGAAAAAGTAGACTATGCCTTTTTAGATGCTACTTTTTTTGATGGGAAAGAATTAAACAACCGAGATATTTCACAAATCCCCCACCCTTTTATATTAGAGAGTTTGGAGAAGTTTAAAAATTTGAGCCAAAAGGAAAAACAGAAGATTATTTTCATTCACTTTAATCACACTAATCCAGTGCTTGATTCAACCAGTGAAGCGTATAAATTGGTGACTCAATTAGGATTTAAGATTGCCCAAATAAATGAACAGTTTGAATTGTAATGTAAAAGCAATGCACAAAACATCAGAACCTTTTAACTTGAAAATACTATCTTTATCCTTCTCAAAACGCACCGTAACTGTTACGATGCAGCCAATTTTAAAGAATTAACTTATACCTGTCTCTTATACACATCTCCGAGCCCACGAGACAGGCAGAAATC
>CAJXRL010000231.1 GCA_913059105.1 uncultured Flavobacteriales bacterium | reverse complement strand
AGATTTCTGCCTGTCTCGTGGGCTCGGAGATGTGTATAAGAGACAGAAATTGGGGAGTTAATGACTTCCGACAAAAGAGTTCCTTTAATTTCAGCTACCGGTTCAATAAGAATGGGAAAAATTGTTGCTCAAACAGTTGCTGGTCGATTAGGAAGATCTTTATTAGAACTTGGCGGAAACAATGCCGTTATATTAACCGAATCTACTGACTTAAAAATGTCAATCCCGGCATTGGTCTTCGGAGCAGTAGGAACCTGTGGTCAACGTTGTACTTCAACAAGAAGATTAATCATTCACGATTCAATTTACGATACCGTAAAAGAGAATTTAGTTTCTGCTTATCAACAAATTAGAATTGGAGATCCATTAGACGAGAACAATCATGTTGGTCCACTAATTGACCAAGATGCGGTTAACGCATATAGCGAAGCACTAGTAAAAATAAAATCTTCTGGCGGAAATATTCTTGTAGAAGGTGGAGTACTTGAAGGTGCAGGATATGAATCTGGATGTTATGTTAAACCAGCAATTGCAGAAGTTCAAAACGATTGGGAAATTGTTCAGCACGAAACTTTTGCTCCTATTTTATACTTAATGAAATACAGCGAGTTTGATGAGGCAATTGTCATGCAAAACGGAGTTGTACAAGGGCTTTCTTCGGCAATCATGACAACCAACATGCGTGAAATGGAAAATTTCCTTTCCGCTGAAGGGTCTGATTGTGGAATTGCAAATGTAAACATCGGTACTTCTGGAGCAGAAATTGGTGGTGCTTTTGGTGGTGAAAAAGAAACAGGCGGCGGACGTGAATCGGGATCTGATGCTTGGAAGGTATACATGAGAAGACAAACCAACACGATCAATTACGGAACAGATTTGCCTTTAGCACAAGGCATTAAGTTTGAGCTATAACAGAATTGTAATACTGAGCGGAAAAGTTTACACTGAGCTTGTCGAAGTGAAGTATAGAAAATTTGGTCGTGATTGAGTAATAATATTATTAACCCTTGTCATACTGAGAGATAGTCGAAGTAGGCAAGGGTTTTTTATGCCCTAATCTCTCTTAATTTCTACCCTCCTTTTCTATGTACTCCTTCGGAGTGCAACCCTTATATTTTTTAAATGCACGATGAAATGTTGCTTTCGAATTAAAGCCTGACTCATACGCCAAAGACAATAAAGTAAATTGTTGCTGCTCATTTGCAGCAACCTTCTTTTCGAAAACAGCAACTCTTTTTTGATTGATATAATCATTAAAGTTTAACCCAAAATCTTGTTTTATTGCTCCTGACAGCTCCCTCCCATTCTCTCCCATGCATTGAGACAACTCTTTTAAAGTAAGTTCAGGTTGCAAGTAATATTTGTTTTCTTCTATCTCCCGGTCCCAGTCTTTTTCAATCGTTGTTGCTTTATCTTTTAGGAATTTTTCAGAAATTTTGACTGGCTTTAAGATAAATGAAATGTGCAGTGGTTGAGGCTGAGAATAACCCTGTAATCCAACATAAAAAGCGGTAACAACTAAGGGTAAATTCCACCACCAATCTTGATAGAATGATAATTCCAAAAACTCATCCAACAGGAACATAACTTCCCTACAAGCAATCCAAACCATCATAAAATAGAGAAAGTTTCGAAACCACTTAAATGAAATCGTTTCGGTATCTGAAAACTGCCCCTCGCTCCATTTTCGATAGGCTTTGTAAATTTTTAAACTAGACCATAAGTAAAAAGTCAGCGAAATAATTCTTGCAACATAGTGGACAATTTCTAACACTTCGCTTAAGGTAGATTGTTGAAAAGCTATAACAACTTCTTCGCCTGCAGCAAAAACACCTCCTTCAACTGAAAAGTATACGAACCACGGCAGCAAGTGCAAGAAATGACTTTTTTGCAACTTAAATTCTCTGTTTGTTTGGCTTTTTAAATAGAAATATACAGCAGGACCAAACAACAAATCTACTCCTCTGGGAAAACCATTCAACTCATCCCAAAGCACATTTATGCCTGCAAAGCCAAACGTATAATCTTGCAACTGCATGGCTACAAAAAACAAGACCCAACCCAAAAAGGTATCCGACAGACGCTCCTCTTTTCTTGCTCGAAACCAAAAGAGCACAGCCATAGCTAGTGAAAAGAAATAACCAAACTGAAGTGGAGTTGTATAAATTGTCATAGAAATTTCATCATTCTGTGAAAGCAATTCAGAAACAATTCTTCTAAATTACTCGTAATTCCTCCGTTTACAAACCCAATTCCTTCTTTCGTTGGGCTAACAGCTCTAACACATTCAACACATCTCCATTGTTAATGTTTTCGTCTACGGTTAACAAAACGTACTTCTTAAAGCCCGACTTAAAAAGTATTTGCTGACCAACTTTCAAGTTTACTCCACTTTCAGAATCTGGCGATAAATTCGGATTCATAACATTTGGAATTAGTAGCGGAATACTTTTATCTCCTTTGTTTTTAAGTGTAAACGACCTATATAGGCCTTTTTTAGTTGTCTTTTTTCTAGTAGATTCTTCAATGCCAACTCGAAGTTTAATGGACTGTTTGCCATTGTTCAACAGGACCAATTGGTTCTCTTTTTCTACTCTTACTTTTTCCGTAGCCATTGCTCCTAAGCCAAAACTTCTAATTCTTTCTTCCCCTTTCTTTGATACCACTTTTACCTCCAGCTTTGATAAAGAACGGTTTTGCAAGCTTGCTGTAAAAACATCATAGTTGGGATAATCCAACACAAGCTGTTCCTTTGCAGGAATTTGAACGCTAAGTTGATAATTTTTACATGCGGCAAAGCAGGTTAATAATACAAAAGCAAGTGAGCTAATTTTTACTGTTTTCATAATTTTAGATTTTAATTTCTCCGCAAAAATGCTCTGGATCTAACAAAAAAGAGTCGCAAATTCTGTTGATCAAGTGTCAAATCATGATATGCGGCAAAACAAAAAGTCTCAACTATTGAATTGAAAGAACTGACTAATAGGCATTTTCAGACAAGTAATTCTGCAACATTTCCTTTCCAAATTCTGTCAAAACGCTCTCTGGGTGGAATTGCACCGCATGAATTGGTAAGGTTTTATGTTGAATAGACATGATATTACCATCCTCGTCAGTAGATGTTATTTCAAAGTCATTGGTTAAACTTTCTGGATCTATAACCCAAGAATGATAACGCCCAACGTTTATTTCAGAAGGAAACCCTTTGAAAAGGCCGCCTTTTGTTTTTAAAATTTGAATCTTTCGTGACTGACCGTGAACCACTTCTGAGAGGTTTTTCAATTTCATTCCAAAATGTTCTGCTATGGCTTGTTGACCCAAACAAACTCCTAGAATTGGTATTTCAGTGGCATACCTTTTCAAAAACGCCATTAGTTTGCCTGCATTCTTTGGTAAGCCAGGTCCCGGAGAAAGAACAACACTATCGTACTGCTGCACTTTGTTTAAATCCAACTCCTCGTTTCGGATTACCTCTATTCCGCCTTCATTTAGCTCATCTAAATAATGAAAAAGATTGTAGGTGAAAGAATCGTAATTATCAATGAGGAGAATCTTTGGCATTGGCGCTTCTTATTTCTTTGCCAATTTAGTCCAATAATATATAATAACCGCTGTTAATAATCCAATTAACGAAAACAAAAGCCATGGATTTTGATTTTGCAATCCGTTCAAGGCATTGTAAACGGAAGTTGCTGATAAGACAAGAAAAATTAAAGTAATAATAACTTTAATGCTTCGTAGCATTCTGGCAGAATACATGCGTTTTTCATCTGTATTTACGACACTTAATGTCGCTGGTATGTTATGAAATTGAGGGAAAAACCCCAAAACCAAAAGAAGTACATAAAGAGCCGTTCCAACATATTGTACGGTAAGCAATTCGCTCTTATCTCCAAACCGATCTGGTTCTCCGTAAAGGTTAAAATGCACTGGTATGGTTTCTGGAATGTCGACAAAGTTTAACAATAAATACAACCAAGATAGAGTGATTATAATAAGGCTTATTGCTTCTAAAAGCCAATCAAATGTTTTGAGTTTTGTATACGGACGAAAGCTGATCATTGGCATATATTATATCCGTTTAGCGTACAACGCAATTTACACATTGTTTTGTTTTTTATTCCCATTCAAGTACAACATCTCTATGGCCAAGAACATTTGGCATAACCCAAACTCCTGACC
>CAJXRL010000230.1 GCA_913059105.1 uncultured Flavobacteriales bacterium | reverse complement strand
CGAGATTTCTGCCTGTCTCGTGGGCTCGGAGATGTGTATAAGAGACAGGATTAAGTCTTTGCCTTTAGGTGCGGTATGTGGGAAAAAATGGCTGTTGAATAGCACTCCCAAAAATGGAACCTTTTCTGCATTTCGGCTGAGAATTCCAAATGCCTTTTCAGGGAATATTAAGTTTTTTGAATCAAAACCCAAATGCACCGCCATGGCAGGCAAATAATTAATTTGATCTAGATGACTGGATAATCCGAAGGCAAAATTATAAGCTAATTTGGCTAAGGCAAAAGCTGGTAAAGCAGAAATTACCTGGGAAGCAATTACTGTCTTTTCTTCTTTATCTTGCTCGTAATGAATAGTGTATATTTGATTATAAAATTCTATTTTTGAGCATTTTGCTCCCCATTGTATTTCATTTTCTACTTTGTTTTCAAGGGCAGAAATGAGTTGCTGTAAACCATTTTTAAACGTAAATATCTTTTGTTTTGGCAAGCCATTTTTTTCGTTCTCCAGCTTTTTCGCCTTCATAATTTTGAAAGCACCTTTTACAATTGAACCGTGCTTTTCTTCTGCTTCTTTCAGTAGGCTCATCGTGTATTTGGCGCTCATTTTGTAAGGATCTCCGGCATAAATTCCGGTGACAAATGGCGTAATGAAATCATCAAGTATTTGCTTGCCCAATCGTCTTTCTATAAAGGCTGCTAGACTTTCATCTTCTGTTGCACTTTTTGTTGCATTGAATGGTTCTTTCAATATTGAAAGCAGAGTAGAGAAACTAAAAAGATTGCTTTTTAGCATTTTTACTAATCCGCTTGGAAAAGGCTCAATCTTGCCATTCTTTAACACAAAACGGTTGCTTGAAGCTTCTTCATTTGGAAAAATGAGTTGGTCCCAAAGTCCCAATTCTTCAATCAGTTTCTTAATTTCAGGATTGTTTACTAGGACTGTGTTTGGACCATGTTCTAAGGTAAACCCTTGTTCTTGAGAAGACTGTATTTTTCCGCCAACTTTTTTGTCAGCTTCTAAAAGAATGAATTCTTTTCCAGCTTTTTTTAATTCAAAAGCTGCTGATAATCCACTTACTCCTCCTCCAAGAATTACAATCATATGGTCATAGAAAAAAGTTGAGTGCCAGGTTTTACTCCTAACAATTTTGCATCAAAAGCCATGCAAATGTTACGCACAAAAGGTTTGCCTTTTTCAGTAACATTTAGTGAATTGTTTTTAATGGTCAGCAAACCATCTTGTATCATTTCTTGTAATCGGTCTTCGGCTTCGAACACTAATTTGTGCTGTAAGGCTTCATCTTTCCAATCGGTTTCGAAGTGACACATAATGTTTAAAATGTGCTTTCTAATAATTAAGTCTTCTTCTGTCAATAAGTGACCTTTGAAAATGGGAATCTCGTCCTTTTCTATTTCTTCGTAGTATTCTTCAACCGTTTTTACATTCTGCGCAAAAGCATACCAACTATCACTAATACTTGAAACTCCTAAACCGACCATTAATTGAGTTTTTGAAGCGGTATACCCCATAAAGTTTCGGTGCAAGGTTTTTGCATGATAGGATTGATACATTTCGTCTTTTTCCAATGCAAAATGATCCATTCCAACTTCTTTGTAACCTGCTTCTAGAAGCAGACGATAACCAGTTTCGTACATGGCTCTTTTCACTTCAGGTGCAGGTAAATCGTTATCGTCAAAACCGCGTTGTCCATTTCCTTTAATCCAAGGTACATGAGCGTAACTGTAGAATGCAATTCGCTCAGGCATTAACTTTTTTACCTGCTCAATGGTATCTTCAATGCTTCCTATAGTTTGAAAAGGTAACCCATAAACCAAATCAAAACTGGTAGAATTATAACCTAATTCTCTGCTAATTTTAGTGACTTCTGCTACATTTTTATAGGGTTGTATTCGGTTAATGGAACGCTGAACTTTTTCGTCAAAATCTTGAACACCATAACTGGCCCTTCTGAAACCATGTTTTGCCATTACTTCCAAATGCTCTCTTTTTGTATTGTTGGGGTGACCTTCAAAACTATAAGAGTGCTTTTCAGGGATAATTCCTTTGCCCAATATACCTGTTAGCAACAGGTCTAAACTTGCAGGACTGAAAAAGGTAGGAGTTCCTCCACCAAAGTGCAATTCGCTGATAATTGGTTTCTCATCAAACAGGTCCAAATACAAGTCCCATTCCTTTAAAACAGCAGTAATGTAAGGGGATTCAACACCGTGGTTTTTGGTAATTCGTTTGTTGCAGCCACAAAAGGTGCACAAGCTTTCGCAAAATGGCAAGTGGATGTATATACTGATGCCTTCTTTGGTGTTGCTTTCTGTATAAGATTGCTTTACCGATTCAATCCAGGCAGACTTTTGAATGCCTTCTTTGTTCCAAAAAGGAACGGTAGGGTACGATGTATATCTTGGTCCTGGGATGTTGTATTTTGCTATAAGATTTTCCACAGTACAAAGGTAAGCGGAACAATAATAGCATTAAAAATTAGTAGAACATTTCTGCTACTTTTTTCTTCGTTCCTTCCACTCTTCTGCCATTCAAGTTTAAGGATGATCCTTTTTCAATCAGTAACTCTATTTCGCAATTAGTCATGCTAAAACCTTTAGTGATTAATGTTGCGACACCATACTCTGGTTTCTTTTTTAAGGCAACCAATCCGTATTTAGAATTGCTAATGACGACGTTTGTTAGATGTACCTCTGATAAATCTTTTGAAGCGGCGCCAATATTACATTGGTCGATGGTGGTGTTACTTACCCAAAGAGTAGAACCTTCTCCACCGCTAATTCCTTTGTCACTAATATTTTGAATGGTGCAGCTGTCTATTTTTATTTGGCTTGTACTGAAATCTATAGCATCGTTTCCAACAATATTAAAGGTTGTGTTAGAGAGCTTTCCGGTGCAGAAATCGGAATCAAATGCATCAGCAAAAATGTTTTTAAAAAGGCAATTGTTTACATAAAAGTCAGACTTTATTATATTCAATGCATCTTCACAAAGGTTGCTATCAAAAGTCGAGTTTTCAATGTGCACATCAGACTCATAAAAGTTTACAGCTCCTGATAGGGCCCAACCTTTGTAAGAAAATGTATTTAGATTTTTGAAGATAGTGAAATCTACCCTGCTCTTTCCCTTTGCTTGTAATACAGCAATTCCGTTTGATGATTTGTCAGAAGAATTAATACGAATTGGACTTTCTGCAGAACCCAAAAAGAAGACCGGAGCATGAGAGATAATCGCCGCATTATTGACCAAATCCAATTCCACTCCAGCTTCAATAATAACTGTTTTGTTATCCCCAATTAGTATTCTTTCAGTCAATTGGTAGCTTCCTGATTTTAAAATTAATGTATCGTTTTGTGCTATGAATAGTTGCAGAGGGTTTGACTGTTCGTTGTGTTTAAGCTGTTGATATGGAGAAGGAGCTTTATTCTTTTTCCAAGGAGTTATTTCTACTTTAAATACATGATTGGAATCAAGTTCCATGAATTCAATATACCTTGCATCTTTAAAATAGGGGAGGTCCAAGGTTAGTGTTGATTCACCATTTCTAAATTCTTCTGCAACCTTTTCCTCTGTAAATTTATACAGAGGTCGATAGTTGTCAGTGAGAACCCTTAGTGGTTTGACTGCCGCGTTTGTATAATTTTCAATTAAAAGTTTAGCCTTGGTATCGCTTTCTTCATAATATGCATTCACAAAATACTGGTACATGTTCGGAAAATATCTCTTTGATAACTTTTCATTAATATTTATGATTTTTAGGTTGTCATAAAATCCAGAATTGTGTCTTTTCTTAATAATATGTAATTGATTTCGAATTTTTTTGGCATTCTTAAGTAAGAATTTTTTGTCAATGCGATATTCAGGGAATTCAATTTTTAGTAGCGCTTTGTAGTCCTCTACCTTAGGTTCAATTTTAGCATAAAAGTCATTGATGAATTGTTCACTCGAATATTTTTCAAGATAATGGATGTAGTTATCTCTTAGTTTATTAGAAGTAAAAAAATAGGTATAGAAATTTTTAAACTCAGGAAGTTTAGATTGTTGTTTGAAATTTAGTGCGGTTAACGCTACGGGTTTATTACCTGGGTTTTCAAATTCCGCAGTAAAATTGTCATAATTCTGTCTCTTATACACATCTCCGAGCCCACGAGACAGGCAGAAATCTC
>CAJXRL010000229.1 GCA_913059105.1 uncultured Flavobacteriales bacterium | reverse complement strand
CGAGATTTCTGCCTGTCTCGTGGGCTCGGAGATGTGTATAAGAGACAGATAACATATAAAGCTTGGTAATGAAAAATATTATAAAAGTAACTCTCACTCTAATCGTATTAAGTTTTTCGAGCTGCACCTTTGATTTATTCGAAGAAACTGGATTATACTATCCTGAAGTAAAAATTATCACCATAGAGAACAATGCTTTTAATGAAACAGAAGTAACATTTTCTGTTGCAGAATCTAAAAAAGAAGAAGTTTCTTTTATGGGAATTGCGAAAAGCACAAATGCAAAACCTAAAACTCACGAAAGACAAGACTTATTTCAGGGCGACCTCGGCACCTTCACATACACAATAGAAGGCCTTTCAAGTGACTCAACCTATAATTTCATCGCTTTTGCTGGAAATTCTTCTGGTTACGCAGAAAGTGACGTATATACATTTGCTGTTCCTGATCCGGTTCCAATTACAGCTCCATGTGCAATTCAATCTAATGTCGTAAAAGAAGAAGGCTCTGATTATACCACCTCAAGAAGGCTTTCAGCAAACAGATCTAGTAAAGGTGGAGCGTTCTATATTGAAGCAACGTACTTCGCATTTTTTACACAACGTCAATTAGAGTTTCACTTCCCTACTATTCCAAAAACAGGACGATACACTACAACTACCTTTGACAAGTTTGGAGGATTTAACACTGGTGTTTTACCGGACTTTTACAACTCACAAGGAGCATTTATTGGCAATCAGTTCATTTATGTTACCGTTGCTAATAACGTAATTACGGTTGATTTTTGTGATTTAGAGTTTAAGTCGAATGTTCAAGATGTTAAAATTAGTGGTTCTATTTCTGCAAATTTTTAATCAGAACCTCACCATTTCTTCAATCACATTCTCTCCTCGTTGCACTTTAACTACTGTAGAATCTCCTTTTTCGAATAAACTGAGACCTTTCATATAAGCTTTCATTCCGTCAACTAACACAGTATCCATTTGAATCACAATATCGCCTTTCAAGAAGCCAGCTTTGTTAGCAGGTTTCCCTTCAGTTACTCCATCAATGCGCATGCCGTCACCCTGAAATAAATAATCAGGCATAACTCCTAAAGTAACAGTAAAACGAGGATTATCTTCACTTTCATCTTTGGTTTTCACAAATTCTAATTGCTCTTTCGAATCCAACTGTTCTGCTAAACGGACGATCAATTCTTTTAAAGTATGAATTCCAAAATAATTTATTTTCTCTACATCATCGCTTGGTTTATGGTAATCTTCATGCTGACCAGTAAAAAAATGTAGCACAGGAATATCTTGTAAATAAAACGAGGTATGGTCAGATGGCCCTACACCAGACTCACCATAAACGAATGACAAATTCTCCCAATTCGCTTTCTCTAATTCGGTTGTCCAATTAGGGTTCGTTCCAATCCCATTAATTGCCAAACCTTTAGAAGTGTCTAATCTACCTACCATATCGAAATTCAGCATATAATGAACCATTTCTAAGTCAATCGTTGGGTTTTTGCAGAAATAATTAGAGCCCAACAATCCCATTTCTTCGCCCGAAAAAGCCATGAACAAATAATTCGCTTTCTTCGCTTTCTCGCTGTTTTTTAATTCTTGTGCTAACGCTAACATTAACGCTACTCCACTTGCATTATCATCGGCGCCATTATGAATTGAGCTGTCTTTTTCAGCATGTAGTGAACCTGAAATACCATGTCCCAAATGGTCGTAATGTGCTCCGATGACAACCGTTTTATTGGCTCCATTATCAATCATTCCCAATACATTGGAAACCTGAATGGTTCTATTTGAATCCAATTTCTCTTTGTGTGGATTTACTTTTGGCGAAAAGTCAAAGATTTGGATGAACCCATCTTCTCCTTTTCCAGTTAAACCGATTTCTTTCATCCGCTTTGCTATGTACTCTGCCGCCAAGCGTTCTCCTTTGGTTCCACTTTCTCTTCCTTCCAATGAATCTGAAGCCAAGTAATCAACATCAGATTCTATCATCAATAGCGGGTCAACTTTTTGTTCCTGACAAGAAAAAAGCAACATTGAACAGGCGCCAATCGTAAATAATAAATTCAATTTCATAACTCTAAAAAAATAAAGTTCAAAGCTAAACATTCCTATTCTTTGGTTTTTACGAAAAACTTAACTTCGCGGCCAAATTATTCGAGAATGAAAAAAGTATTTATTGCCATTTTAAGTTTAAGCCTTTTTGCTTGCGGAACAGAAAAGAAAGCAGAAACTTCCACAGAAGACACTCCAATTGCCGATTCAATTGCAATTGAACCTTCCATAATAAATGAAGGGGAAGCCCATTTCGCCAGCCTAAAGCAATTAACCAATGGTGGCGATAATGCTGAAGCTTATTGGAGTTTTGATGATTCGAAACTAGTTTTTCAAGCAACTAATCCAAAATGGGAATTGGAATGTGATCAAATTTTTGTGTTTGATTGGCAGAATGAAGAAATCTTGCAAGAAATGCCACAAATGGTAAGCACCGGTCTAGGAAGAACTACTTGTTCGTACTTTATACCAGGAGATACTACCATTGTTTACGCATCTACTCATTTGGCGGATTCTGCTTGTCCTCCTACCCCAGAAAGAACAAATGGCAGGTACGTATGGCCAATTTATGAAAGCTTTGATATTTTCACTGCTGACTTGGAGGGCAATATTATCAATCAATTGACGACAGAACCAGGCTACGATGCTGAAGCAACAGTTTCTCCTATGGGAGATAAAATTGTTTTCACATCCATTAGAACTGGAGATTTAGAATTATTTACTTGTGATATTGATGGTTCGAATGTAAAACAAATTACATCTGACTTAGGATATGATGGTGGAGCATTTTTCTCTCCTGATGGAACTAAATTAATATTCCGATCTAGCAGACCAAAAACCGATGAAGAAGTAGCAAAATACAAAGGGTTATTAGCTGAAGGTTTGGTAGAGCCAACAAACATGGAGCTGTACATTTGTAATGCAGACGGGTCTGAATTGAGACAATTGACAGATTTAGGAAAAGCCAATTGGTGTCCTTTTTTCCATCCATCAGGTGAGAAGGTGATTTTTGCCTCTAATCATAATACTGAAAGAGGTTTCCCTTTCAATTTATATATGATCAATATTGACGGTACAGGTTTAGAGCAAGTGACACATGATGATACCTTTGATGCATTTCCTGTATTTTCTAATGACGGAAAACACTTAGTATTCTCTTCAAACAGAAATAATGGTGGAACTAGAGAAACGAATCTATTTGTAGCTGAATGGCAGGATTAAAACCCTGTCTTTTTTGACTTAATATGCTCAATTAAAACTCCAACGCAACCAGTTTCTCGAACTTTCAATTTCATTTTTGACTCATCGCCAGGCACAATGACTTCAATAATTAAACTCATCGCGCCTTCTGCGGTGAATTCAATGAAAGAACTATAACCATCTTGTGCGTTATCATACAACAACTCTTTCACTATAGTGAATTGTGGTCGTTTGTTCGCAGTTGAAGGAGCCTCTTCTTCGTCATCAGAATAATCGTCATCAGAATAATCGTCATAGTCATCATCAGAATCATCCTCTGAACTGTCATCAGATTCAGTCTCCTCTACTATTTCCGCTTTTGGTTTAATATATATCTTTTGCTTTTCATAAATTTTAAAACGAACCTCATTGCCCAAATTATCTTCATTGCAAACTGTAACTCGATAATCTAGACCATTATAGGCTACTAAATGAAATTCTGAAGTCTGTCCCTTTGCCATTATGGCACTTTTAGACTGACTGTCGTACTTCATAAATACCCCGTCTTTATCACCACAGCCTTTTCTATGGTATTGTGAACACTGCGTTTGTGCTTGAGAAGCAAAACTTATTAAAACAACACTAAAAAGTAGTACAAATTGCCTCATGATATTATATGTTTTGTGCTACTATTTGAGTTCTATACATCTCAACAGCAGACTTTAATTCTAAATATTGTTCAATAGTCATTTGTGTTTTCTTCCCTTTTCCAAAGACCAACTTACCTCCTGCCGTCTTTGTCGAATTTGCAGATTCACTTTCTTGCAAAGAATCAAATAGCGCTTTAATTCGTTGAATTTTCTCGAGCTCAGCTTTCACCCCTAGCTTACCTTCATTGTTGGACAAATAAGTATACAAATTCTCAAATGTGATTTTTTGCTGTCTCTTATACACATCTCCGAGCCCACGAGACAGGCAGAAATCTCG
>CAJXRL010000228.1 GCA_913059105.1 uncultured Flavobacteriales bacterium | reverse complement strand
TCTACACAGAGTAGATCGTCGGCAGCGTCAGATGTGTATAAGAGACAGTTCTTGCAGGGAAAACTTTGGTGTCATTCATTACCATAACGTCCTCTTCGCTCAAATAATCCATGATATCTTTGAACTCTCTGTGCTCAATAGTTCCTTCCTTTCGGTTGATAACCATCATGCGCGATTCATCTCGATTCGTAGTAGGATGTTGAGCGATTAATTCTTCAGGTAATTCGAATTTGAACTTTGATAATTTCATTATTGTATGAGTGATTTAAATCGTTCTGAAAAAATGAGGTGCGAAGTTACGAAAAATGGACTAAACTAACGAATGCATGTCAACGTAAGCGCTTGCTTCTTCAATGCTCATTGCATTTGTAACATTATGCTCCCCTATTTTTGTTCGGCGAAGGGCTTTCAAATAGCCTCCTACTCCCAAAATTTTGCCAAAATCATGGGCTATAGACCGAATGTAGGTTCCTTTTGAACAAGCAATTCTAAAGTGTAACTCAGCGCCTTCAATCTTCTCAATTTCAAATGAGTGAATTTCAACTCGCTTAGTTTTCATTTCAGGTATTTTACCTTCTCTTGCCAAATTATATGCTCTTTTACCGCCAATTTTCTTTGCAGAAAAAATTGGTGGCATCTGATCAACTTCTCCTTCCATCTCTTTCGCAATTTTATAAAATTGCTCCTGTGATAAATGATCAGTTTCTTGAAAATTTTCCGGTTCAGTTTCTAAATCATAGGACTGAGTTGTTGCTCCAAGCTGTATAATGCCTATGTATTCTTTTTTTAATCCTTGAATAGATTCTATGGTTTTTGTTTTTTTTCCGGTACAAACTATTAACAAACCAGAAGCTAGCGGATCTAATGTTCCCGCATGACCAACTTTCACTTTCTTAACTCCCGTGGAATGCTTTAGCCCGTGTTTGAGCTTATTTACGGCATCAAATGATGTCCAAGTAAGTGGCTTGTCAACTAGGAGAACTTCTCCCTTAATAAAGTTTGGCATGAAAAAATGCTTGAATTAATCTTTCGACTTCTTCATGATGGCATACATGCCAAGACCGAAACCTAAAAGCACAACTATTGGCGCTACAGTAATTCGTATTGGCGAGAAAAGTTCCTCTGCATTGAAAACGGTAGGATCATCTGAGCCCCCGCCAACCATGAGCAAATATCCAATAGTTACAACAACAACCGCTGCAATAAACAATTTGTAATTCTCTTTGCCAAAGGCTAATTCACTTTTTGTTGATTCGCTCATAATTCTAATATAAATCTCCGCTTTGCATTCTTAAAAATTTGCGCACTGCAAGAGAGGTTGACACCCACGAAATTAAGATTCCTAAGATAACTACCAATCCAAACAGAATTCCGTAAACGTTAAAGTTTTGTAATTCAAAAAGCTCGGGTATGTTCGTTTTAATGCTGTACATCACAACTGCAAGTAGGAGAACGGCTATTATTCCACTAATAAAACCATTCAAGGCTCCACGTGCAACAAATGGTCTTCGAATAAAACTTCCGGTGGCTCCTACTAGCTGCATTGTTTTAATTAAGAAGCGTTTAGAGTAAATTGCCAATCGAATTGTATTGTTGATCAATGCAATGACTACAATCAAAAGTAGCACACTGAAAATTAATAAAATCAATCCAATTTTTCGTACATTATTATTAACCGCTGCAATTAAATCCATTTGGTAATCCACCATTCTTACCGCAGGCAAACGCTTTAATTCCTTTTCAATAAGCTTAGCACTTCCCTCTTCTGCAAACTCTGCATTTAAATAAAGATCGATACTGCCAGAAAGTGGATTAAAATCAAGAAATTCAACAAAATCTTCGCCCAATTCCTTTTTCATTATCTCGGCAGCTAGCTCTTTATCAATGTATTCAATTCTGTTGGTATACTCTTTCGCTTCCAACACTTGTTTCAAGCGTGAAATATCGGTTTCAGATAAATCTTCCTTTAGGTATAAAGAAAAGCCAATATTTTCTTTAACGTGTTCAGATAACTGCTTAGCATTTAGCAATATAATTCCTAAAATTCCCAACATAAACAAAACCAGCGAAATACTTATAATGGTAGAAACGTATGAAGTTCGCACCTTAATTGCTGATTTCTGATTTTCTTGTTTTGCCATAGCTTTTAGAATTGTGCTAAATTAGAATTTAGCAGCATTATACACAAATGCGATTTATTTCAAAACCCCCATCTTCACAGCTATCTTCTTTCCGAACTCACGAATCTCTTCCGCAATAGCTTTCTCCCCTGTAGATCGCTCGAAAGAATCTGCCATTGTAATAATGTTTTGTGCAGCAAATTTTTTCATTTCATCAACCATCATTGACTTGGTCCACAAGTCTATGCGAAGCGTATTGTTTTCTTCTTCGTCCCAAATTGCCAAGTTAATGGCTTTGCTATGGTTCATTTTATTCTTTTCTGACCCTTCTGCCATCCACTCAATTGATTCTGGAACTTGGTTCTCGTCTAATTTTATTTTGAAATTTATTTCTGATTCTCTTGACATTATCGTTGTGGTTTATAATTCGACTTTCTTAAAATTCGATTGGCATCTTGAATTTCCATTAATTCTTTTAAGCCAACATCTGGGTTATTCTCCATAAATGAGCTGACTAATTGGAAACCTACCCAATGCCCTACTCTGCCAGGTGACCCTTCTGGGAAGCCGGCAACAAATGGAGCGTCGCCCATGTATTTTCTTATTTGTTGATTTTCAGTAGCAAACAACAACTCCAGGTCAATAAAGTGGAACCAAATTGGCCCTTCATTATCTTCACACCATGTTAAGTTTTCTTTAGAATAATTGAAAAAAAGATGTCTTTCTTGCTCTGGGAGAAGAGCGCTTAATAAATAAGCAACTTTCCCATAATAAACCATTTGCTGCAACAAGTTTTGGCCGCCCTCTGGTTCAAATTCAGTCAAGAACCAAGCTTTCATAGCATCAGAAACCAAATAAGCCCTATCAAAATTTTGAAACTTATACTTTGGAATACCTATCTGAGGATACACCTTAAAATCGCCTCCAAGGTACATGTCAAGCCCAATTGCTAAAACTTTATCATCAGCTGCTGTGGCATAATTAAAAGCCGCAGTCATGGTAACCACATTTGGAATAACTCTTTCAGGAAAATAATAATGATATCGTTTAAAAGCATTCTTTAAACGAGTGAATTCTGGTTTTAAAGAACCTTCAGGATACGATTTATTCACTTTTTCAAGTACCTCGAGAATGTCTTTATTGCTTAAATATTGATTGAAAATTTTGGAAACCAAAGGGTCAGTTGTTCTTGCAAAACCCATAATCCCTTCTAAATATAAAGGAAAAAAATTAGGGTATTTTTCACTTAAATATGCCCAATCTTCTTGATTAATTCCTTCCCCTTTTACACCGTACAAATCCACGTCAAACCGCTTATAGTCTTGCTCCAATATAACTTTTCCTGTAGCTACATCCCACCTTTTTGAATCGCACGAAAACAAGGTTAAGCCAGCGAGTAAAGAAATTGGAAGAATAAATTTTAACCTCATTTGAAAAAACAACTTAATTTTGTACTAAATATTAAGAGCAAAATTATGAAAAAGACCACGGTACTAGTAACGCTTTTAGCGCTTGTTCTCGGAAGTTTCGCACAAACCGATTTTCAATTAGGCTTGCACTTTTCACCTAACATTGGGTGGCTTAAACCGACTGGTGATAATGTTGAAGCTGATGGAGCTAAAATAGGTTATTCTTTTGGTGTTATTGCAGACTTTAACATCTCTGAAAATTACATATTCTCTACAGGTGCTCAAATTGTTAATACGGGATTTACATTAATCAAACCAGACGTTCAAGAGTTTACTGATAATTCAGGAATAACGGCAAATGGATTCGGAAAGACTACTTCTGAAGTTCGGTTGAACTATGTTGACATTCCACTAACCTTAAAATTGAGAACCAATGAAATTGGCTACTTAAAATATTACGGTAAAGTTGGTTTTGGTTTAGGATTCAATTACAAAGCAATAGCTGATGAAGAGTTTGCTTATACTAGTGTAACTACTCAGGGAGCTACTCTTTCTAACGAAGATGTAGATTATGATGCTGAAATTAACTTATTTAGAGCATCATTAATTATTGGAGCAGGAGTAGAGTACAACCTTAGCGGGAATACTTCATTAATTGTAGGAGTGACGTATAACAATGGGTTTACCAATCTTTTCAGCAAAGATGTATATCTGTCTCTTATACACATCTCCGAGCCCACGAGACAGGCAGAAATCT
>CAJXRL010000227.1 GCA_913059105.1 uncultured Flavobacteriales bacterium | reverse complement strand
ATCTACACAGAGTAGATCGTCGGCAGCGTCAGATGTGTATAAGAGACAGAATACAAACTGTGTATTTTGTTATTCTTAGTCCGAATGTCAATTGTATCAGCCGTTAACTGATTCTCACCGGACCATAAAATTGGATCATAGAACAACCGAATAGTGGAGTCTGACATGGAATATGAAATAGAATCGCAACTGCCTTGCAAATCACTTTTAAATATTTTCACTCCGTAATAGGCAAAAAGAAACTGATCTCCATTTAGTGCTTTGTATACTTTAAAAGTATCCGCACTCATATACAAGGTATCTTCATCAAAAAGTTGAGTTAACAAGCTATTGTCGGTAACAATGGCACTATCTTTCTTTTCAAAAATTCGACCATGTTCGCCGTTTATAATAACATTTTCAATCGTGTCCGTTATTTGAACGTTTCCATCCGCTTTTCCAAAACCCAATTTCCGATCGTAAAAGAGAGTATCTCCTTCCAACAACTTTCCATCTGTAATGATGTATGCATTTGCAAAATACTTTGATTGATCCAGCTTGGTATCGTACCAACCATTCTCACAGTAAATAAGATTGCTATCGCTTGTAATTGTCGTTGGTCCTAAAAAATTGACCACTTCTGTTGTTGTGAAATACCGAAGTGTATCAGAAAGCATCTGAAATTCAGGATTGGTCAATACCACGTCCTTCTTAAACAAAAAAGTAGATTGATTGGAGTAAAAATAACCTCGTTGACTTGATAAAACATTGCTATCGTTTTTACTTTCTATAACTGCACCGGTGCTATAACTAGCAATATTATTTGCCCTATCGTAAAGTAACCTATCTGTAATCAAATCGAAATCTGGACTTACTAAACGGACCTCTTTTCCGGTAACGGTTGCCATTTTTTCATTGCCATCGTAATGCAAAAAATCACCATAAAGGTTTAACGTATCACCCTGGTTAATGCGTATGGTCCCAAAAGCATCTATACTGTTGGTGTTTTTATAAAAATAAGCTGAATCGCAGTACATCAGTGCATTCTGATGTTTAAATTGAACATCGCCAAGTAAACGTTGGGCACTTTCTCCTTTTCTCTCAGAACCAACTAAAACATCCGCTCGAATAATTTCAATTTGCTCCTTTTTTTGAGCAAAAATTGAAGTAGCACCAAGAAGAAACAAAACCAGCAAGCTCAACGCTTGCTGATTTAATTTTCTATATTTTATGCGGTTGCCCATGTACTTTCTCTCATCAATGTTTGGCTTCTGTCTGGTCCAACAGAAACTATTGTGATTGGTGTTTCCAAAATTCGTTCCAAATAATCTATATAGGATTGTAGCGTTGCAGGAATATCATCTATGGACCTTAATCCTGTTAAATCTTCTGACCATCCTTCTAGCTCATCGTAAACCGGAACTAACTCTTCTCCAACTACATCGAAAGGCATAAAGTCAATTACTTCGCCTTTATACTTATAGCCAGTACAGGCTTTAATTGTTTCAAATTCACTCAACACATCAGCCTTTGTCATAATCAATTGAGTCACCCCGTTAATCATACAAGCATATTTTAATGCAGGTAAATCAATCCAACCACATCTTCTGGGTCTTCCAGTCGTTGCACCAAATTCATGACCAGCTTTTCGCATGCGCTCCCCTACTTCATCTTCCAACTCTGTTGGAAATGGCCCACTACCAACTCTTGTGCAATAAGCTTTAAAAATACCGTACACTTCACCTATTTGGTTTGGAGCAACGCCCAATCCAGTACAAGCTCCTGCAGTAATCGTGTTAGAAGAAGTAACAAAAGGATATGATCCAAAATCAATGTCCAATAACGTTCCTTGGGCGCCTTCTGCTAAAATTCTCTTTCCTTCTTTCTTTTGCGCGTTTATTAAATGCTCACTGTCCACTAAAACAAACGATTTGAATCGCTCAATGCTCTTCATCCATTCAGTCTCCATTTCAATCAAGTCGTATTCAAAATCAAACTGACTTAACAATTGGATGTGCTTTTCTTTTAAGTTGTTGTATCGCTCTTCGAAGTTAGTCGATTCTATATCTCCAACTCTTAGTCCGTTACGACCGGTTTTATCCATGTATGTTGGTCCAATACCTTTTAAGGTAGAACCAATCTTCTTCTTGCCTTTTGCTTGCTCTGAAGCGGCATCTAACAAACGATGAGTAGGTAAAATCAAATGTGCTTTTCTAGAAATCACCATTCGCTCGTTAATTGGCACCTTCATTCCTGTTAAGGCATCAACCTCCTTCATAAAAAGGATAGGATCTATCACAACACCATTACCAACAACATTCATTTTATTGCTGTGAAAAATACCGGATGGGATGGTGTTCAATACATGCTTAATACCATCAAACTCTAAGGTATGACCTGCATTTGGCCCACCTTGAAAACGAGCAATTACATCGTAATTTGGCGTTAAAACATCAACTACTTTTCCTTTCCCTTCGTCTCCCCATTGAAGACCTAATAAAACATCAACTTTCATGTTATTTCTGTTCGTTTTTTGATTCTAAATTGTCGCAAGAGCTGCAAATTCCATATAAATTTAAGGAATGGTGCACTATCTTAAAATCCAATAATTCTCCTACTGTAGATTTAATATTTTGTATTCTCGGGTCGCAAAACTCGATTACTTTATTGCATTTGGTGCAAACTAAATGATCGTGTTGCTTGTATTCGTAAGACCGCTCAAATTGCGCAATGTTATTGCCAAATTGGTGCTTGCGAACTAGATTACAAGCTTGTAATAAGTCGATTGTGTTGTATAAAGTGGCTCTGCTTACCCGATACTTCTTATTCTTCATTGAAACGTATAACGTTTCAATATCAAAATGCCCTTCTTGGCTGTATATTTCATTCAGTATAGCAAAGCGTTCCGGAGTTTTCCGGTGCCCATTTTTCTCCAAATAGGTAGAGAAAATCTCGTTTACTTTTTCAATTGTTTCCGGACTAGAAGACATTTATGGTAATTAAGGAACAAAAGTAATTTAATTCATCAAAATCCTGAGTCTAGATTGCAGTAAGTATGAATAAGTTTTTAACGATTGTATTAAGGTTACTAACAAGGGGAAGAAAGACTAAATTTTTAAACTAAAACATGAAAGCGGAAAGTGGTGAGTGTCTGTTGATACTAAATCCTTAGCACGAAGCACGCTTTTAATCGTCTGTTTGCCCAATAAAAAAAATCAAAAACAGGTAGTTATACGTGCTCTTTTATGAAAAGAATTGCGGAACTTGTGACCATCAATCTGTTACTACTTCATGAGCGACTACCTAAACCAAAACCCGGAACAACTAGCTCGAGACAATATCGATGCGAAGCTTCGTGCAAGCGGTTGGGAAATACAGAGTAAAAACGAAATTAATTTTGCTGCAAGTTTAGGTGTGGCCATTCGAGAATATGCAGTTGTAACCGAAGAAGGAGAAACAAAATTCCCTGATTACGTTCTATTTGTAGACCAAGAACCAGTTGGAATAATTGAAGCAAAAAAGGAAGACGAAGGGCACCGAATTACTTTGGTTGAAGAGCAGTCTGAAATGTATGCCAAAGCAAAACTAAAGCATTTAGATCACGACACCTTGCCTTTTGTATATGAAAGTACTGGCGTAATTACTCGTTTTACGAATTACCGAGACCCAAACCCAAGAGCAAGAGAAGTTTTTAGCTTTCATAGACCAGAGACCTTTAAAGATTGGTTAAAAAAACCAAAATCGTTGAGAGCAAGGCTACAAGATATTCCTGGTTTGGACCATACCGGTTTACGACCAGCACAAATAGTTGCCATTGAAAATCTAGAAAAGTCGTTTAAAGCGAATAAACCAAAAGCCTTGATTCAAATGGCAACAGGAGCAGGAAAAACATTTACCGCTTCTACTTTTGTATATCGTTTATTGAAACATGCCGATGCAAAACGCATTCTATTTTTGGTAGACACCAAAAATTTAGGTGAACAAGCGGAGCAAGAGTTTATGAAGTTTCAACCGACCGATGATAACCGAAAGTTTACAGAACTCTACAACATACAACGATTAAACTCTTCTTATATCGCTGACGACAGTCAAGTTTGCATTTCTACCATACAGCGCCTCTACTCTATTTTAAAAGGAGAAGAACTAGATGAAAATGCAGAATTAGAAAACCCCAACGAATCGAGTTGGTTAGAAAGTCAAGCGAAGAAAAAAGAGGCGTTACCTGTGGTATACAATGAAAAAGTACCCCTAGAGCAATTTGATTTTATCATTATTGATGAGTGCCACCGCTCTATTTACAATTTATGGAAACAGGTACTCGATCTGTCTCTTATACACATCTGACGCTG